>CADEFG010001030.1 GCA_902826505.1 uncultured Acidobacteriota bacterium | reverse complement strand
GTATGTTTGCACGGGCGCAAGCGCCAGTTTTATCGGATAAATCTTGATGATTCGAAAATCGAGCGGGAATTGCGCCGTTTTCGGGCGGCTATTCGTCTCGCCCAACGCCAGCTCAATAAAATCTCTTCCGCCAAATCCGCCGAGGGTAAAAATTCAAAAACGAATATCTTTGAAGCTCACCTCATGATTCTTCAAGACCGCTCGCTGCTTGAAAAAATTGAAACGAATATCAGGGAACAAAAAGTAAACGCCGAATGGGCGGTGAAAATCGTAACCGATGGTTACGTGGCGAATTATAAAGCGATCGCCGATGAACATCTCCGGGAAAAATATATCGATCTTGAAGATGTTGCGGATCGGATTTTAGCGGCGCTGGGCGGCGGCGGTAAATCGAATTTACGGCTCGAAAAAAATTCGATTATCGTTGCCAAGGAAGTGCGACCTTCGACCTTGATCGAACTGACCGAAAGCAACCCGAAGGCGATCATTACGGAACACGGCGGCTGGACTTCGCATACTTTTATTCTCGCAAGGGAAATAAATTTGCCCGCCGTCACGGGGCTCAAAGGAATTTTGCGCCGGGTGCAAACCGGCGATCAAGTAATTGTCGACGGTTTTAACGGGCAGATTATTCTCAACCCGACGCAGGAAAGTACACAAAAATATAAAATTGCGGCAGCGCAGTTTGAGGAAAATACCCATCAGGAAATCGAACCCGTCAAAGAAAAGCTCAAAACGCTCGATGGTTTTGAAATAATTGTCCGCGCCAATCTCGATTTGCCGCAAGGTTATTCGAATGCGAAACGTTCCGGCGCTAAGGGCATCGGGCTTTACCGGTCTGAATTTTTATTCAACCAGTTCAAGGGTTTCCCATCCGAACAGGAACAGATCAAAGCCTACCGGAAAATTGCGAAACTGGTTGGTGAAGAAGGCGTCAGAATTCGAACGTTTGACCTGAGCATCGAACAATTAGCCGAAGAAAACGAGGAAAAGGAAAAAAATCCGGCGCTCGGTCTGCGGGCGATCCGTCTGGTTTTGACGCATTTAAAAGAATTCCGTACTCAGCTCCGCGCACTTTTGCAAGCCTCGTTCGAACACAATATCGATATCGTTTTGCCAATGATTTCTGATGTTTCGGAGATTTTAGAGACAAAAAGGCTGCTCGAACAAGAAAAAGAAAGGCTCAGAAAAAAAGGAATCAAATATGGTAATCCGCGGCTCGGCGCGATGATCGAGGTTCCGGCGGCGGTTTTGATCGCCGATGAAATTGCGCGGGAAGTTGATTTTCTAAGTCTTGGAACAAACGATCTGGTTCAATATCTGGTGGCGGTCGACCGCGACAACGAAGCCGTTGCCGATTGGTTTCGAACGCTTCATCCGGCGGTTCTGCGCGCCATCAGAATTGTTTTGCGGGCTGCAGACAAAAACGGCATTACGGCGCTTATTGGCGGTGAAATGGCTGGTTCGCCCGTTTATGTCGCAATTTTGATCGGGCTCGGGG
>CADEFG010001029.1 GCA_902826505.1 uncultured Acidobacteriota bacterium | reverse complement strand
ACCGATTGCACCGTGCCGGTCTTGGTCGAAACTTTGGCATCGAGCATGACGACGCCTTTGTCGGGCGGAAGGCTCGCAACATCGGCTTGCGACGATGGCGGAACGGTCGTTGTGCTGGTCGAGCTCGGCGGATTGACGGTCGTCGAACTCGACGGCACTTCAACCTGATTCGGCGGATTTTCCGAACGTGTCGTTTCTCTCGATTCCGTCGATCTGCGCTGTTCGCGGGCGGCAAGATTGACATTGACGCTGCGCGTGTTGGCGTCATCATTGTTTCGCGTAATGGCGATCAACAGAAAAATCACGATGATTCCGAGAATCACGATCGGGGCGATGATCCATTTCGGAAAACCGTCTTCATGCGGAGTTGCCGCGACGACGACTTTGCGTTGAATAACAGGTATCGGTGCGGTTAGCGGACGCCCGCAATTCGGACAAGCCACCGCTTCGTTTGAGACTTCGTGTCCACATTCTGGACAATTTATTAAAGACATTTAAATTAACCTCCCTTGTTCGGTTCAAAAATAAAAATGCATTAAAAACGAACATTTTTATCTACTAAAAAGAGGTAATAGCAATGATTGTGCCGAGGCAATTTAATTTAACAATACAAAGGGTTTTCGACGGTTTTGAGGACTAAATAAAAAAAACGATTATAAAAATCCCTTTTTATCGAAATTTGAACTGGTGAAAAGGGTTGACCGATTTATCAGGCAGCTGTTTCTGTCTGTGAGCGTCGGGTTAAAGCTTCTATTCTAAATGCTTTGGAGTTGATCGAAACTGCGGATATGCGCATCAACGGCTTCGATCGCTTCCGCTTTGGTGCGGCATTCGGCGATTATTTTTTGACCGTAATAGACAACGACGTTTGATTTGGTACGGTGCATCAGCGTGATCTTGATTCCGTCAGCGGTCAGCGCACTTTCGGATTTGCCCATCGTCGAATTTGTAAAAACCAGTTCCATAAAATTTCTCCCCGGCGCGTTTCGGCTGCGTCAGACTTTAAGTCTAACACAGTTCGATATTTATTGGCGGCGCGATTTCCGTTTCACATTTTTTGTTGTCATCAAAAGACGGATAAATTATTATTATTTTACAAAAACAATCACGAATTTTAAGAAAAAAGGAGGAAAAATCTGTGAATAACCAGCGATTGATCAGAAATTATTTCGGGGCGTGGCAGAACCGTGATTGGGATTTTGTCGAAAGCGAGCTTGCCGATGGCTTTACGTTTACGAGCCAGTATGACGATCACATCGGCAAGGCGGAATACAAAGAAAAATGCTGGAACGCGGTCAGGGAAATCGAGGATTTCGAGGTTGTCACGATGATCGAACAAGGCGACGAAGCTTTTCTCTGGTATAAAAGCCGCGTCAACGGCGAACGCGTCCAAAACCACGAGCACTTCACCTTTGAAGACGGCAACATCAAATCGATCACGGTTTTCTTCGGTCGCCCGGCAGACGATTGAGCGACAGCTAGAAAATAAATAAAATTGACATAATTT
>CADEFG010001028.1 GCA_902826505.1 uncultured Acidobacteriota bacterium | reverse complement strand
ATGACGAAACGGTCGAAATAAAACGGATGTTCGTGCGCCCCGAAAATCGCGGGAAGGGAATTGCGGCGGTAGTTTTAACCGAACTTGAAAAATGGGCAATTGAATCAGATTTTACATTTGCGGTTCTGGAAACGGGCAAAAAACAACCCGAAGCGATCAGGCTTTACGAAAAATCGGGTTATCGCGATATCCCGAATTACGGGCAATATGCGGGCATGGAAAACAGCGTCTGCCTAAAGAAAAAGCTGGGCTGAATTTTGTAAAGTTGAAATTATTCAACTTGCGTTGACGGCGTGTCTGACTGCGGGAAAATAAAATAGATCGTCACCAAAGCATAGCAGGCAAAGGCGATATATGGATGAATCCAAGCCGTCGCTACCCCGACCGCATACGGAATCGGACCAAAGAGCAAAACATTACGGACGCCGCGCCGCAGATATTCTTCGGAGTAATCTTTGGTAATTTCCGGTCGTTTCCACATATAATACCGAAAAAATAGAAAAGCGATGCCCATCATCAGCGACGACAAACCGAAAAAGCTGACGGCTAGTTTATTATTCGGGTAATCGCCCATCAAAGCCGTCGGAAAGGGAATAAAAGAAACCCACAAAAGCAGATTGGCGTTGAGCCAGAAAACCGCGTGGTTGATATGTTTGAGCGATTCAAAAATGCGGTGATGATTGACCCAAATGACCGCGACGGACAAAAAACTGATCACCCAGGCGATAAATTTCGGGGCAAGGTGAAGCAAGCTTTCTGTCAGCTCACCGATGGATTCGGGCGATTTGATGTGCGGAACTTTTATTTCGAGAATCAAAAGCGTGATGATAATCGCAAAAATTCCGTCGCTGAAGGCTTCGACGCGACTTTTCGTAAAATAATTCATAAATATAAATTCGAACTAAGTTTTATTGAAAAATCATTTTAAACAAAAAAAACTGTCAAAACAAAAAAGCGGAAGGAAATTTCTCTCCTTCCGCTTTGATGGTTTTCACATTTAGCTTAATTGGATTGCGCCGGAATCGGTTTGTCGCCGTTCAATCCAAAATTATAAACAGCCACGCCGTTCGTGCTTTGGAACAGGTACCAATTTCCTTCGGCGGGGCGGAACACGACAAAATCGGATTTGCCGTCGCCGTCAAAATCGGCGGTTGCCGGAATATCGGTGGCATTGCCGAATTGTAATGACGCAAAACCGGCGGTCGAGCGTTGCGCGTACCAGATTCCGCTGCGGTAAACCGCGAAATCCGTTTTACCGTCGCCGTCGTAATCGGCAGGTTGCGGAATATCGCCCGCCAAACCGAATTGATAAGCAAAAAAGCCTTGCGTCGAGGCTTGAACATACCAAACGCCGTTTCGATAAACGGCTAAGTCTTGTTTGGTGTCGCCGTCAAAATTACCGATCACGGGTTTATCGGTCGCCAGTCCGAAACTTTCGATCCGAAAACTGCCGTTGCCGCTGTTGATGATATACCAAACGCCGCCACGGTAAATCGCCAGATCGGCTTTGCCG
>CADEFG010001027.1 GCA_902826505.1 uncultured Acidobacteriota bacterium | reverse complement strand
TTTTCTTCGGCTTTACGGCTGACCGAGCCTTTATTAACTTCAAGCGAAACAAGACGAACAGGATTCGATTCGGTTTCATTGGTGTTTTCGACGGTTGTTTCCTCATTCGTCGAAGTAACCAATTTAGAATTTGCCCGTGTATTTTTATTATTTGTCCGCACTGCTTCTTCGCCCAGATTGTAAGCCAACCCTGCCGTGCGCCGCGCCGCTATGACTTCATCACGGTCGTAATTGATGACGCAGCGATGTGCATTTTTCCTGATTTCCGAAACCGGAACGAATTCCAGAATCAAAATCAGCCCCGAACGCATCTGCAAAGTAATCGTCGCCGAAGGATTTGCCGCGCTCATCACAAACCCTTCGCCCGGATAAATCGTGATCGAACGGTCTGATTCCTTCGTCGGCGATTGAAAAACCGAAACGAGTTTCGGATTGCCTTCGTGAATATAATAAACACCGTCAGAAGCAGGAAATTCGACGATTGATACGGCATTTTGCGCCAGTCCGAGCCGCACAACCGTAGGCTGTTTGGGATTGACATTGACGCTCGCTTCGCCCGAAAGAAAATCGGTTTCGGCAGAGTTGATAACCGCAACGGGAATATTTGAATTTATCGTGTCATTGGTATCATTCTTTTCAGTTTTTTTCGGCTGAACACTTTTGGCGACGGTCGTTGCTTTTTTGTTGGTGCGAGTTTTTTGCGCCGCCGCGTCCAAAGTTCCGCATAAAATAATCGCCGTCATCAAAAAAATCAGTTTGATTAAGTCGTTGAGCCGAAGCCCTATTTCGTTAGTTAAAAGAAACAGAAATTGTTGTTTTTGCATAAATTTACCTCAAGTCGTACGTAAGAACCCCTTACGCCAACAGTTAATTTGAAAATCTAAAATGTTTTTTTATTGCTTCAAGTATAGATTCACTCTCGAAGCCGTATTCAGTTATTTCTCGGTTGTTGTATTTGGAGATTCAATCTCGCCCGTGGAAACATCGCCGTCGGCGAGCAGAGCAATCGGCGACGAAGTTTTGCCGCTGACGGGTTCGACGCGAAATCGCAAAATGGTAAAGCCCGTCCGCAGATTATTGTCGTTTCGCGCCGGAGAGTTTGGCGAGTCTTTGAGCAGAAATTTGCATTTTAACTGCAAAGTTTCTTCAACGTCCTGCCCGCCCGCTTTGCGCCGAATACGACGCACGCCGATTGCCCGCAAAATATACGGGTCGCGTTCATCTACCGATAAATCCTGCAATTCCCAGGTCGAATTAACGCTTTCCGCTTTTTCCGCTGCCAAAATCCCATTTTGTTTAAACTTTGCCGCGAGAGTTAGCGATAAATCCGGGTCAAGCATCCGCAAAAGTTTGTTGACCTGCGATTCTCTGGTCGTTTGCTCGACTTCGTAGAGCGATTTCAGAAATTCTTTGACCAGATATTTCTTATCCGTTTCATTCGGTCTATCCGGTCCGATTTCAACCGTTTCAGTTGTGCCGTAATCGCGGTTATTAAGTTCGACCACGCGCCCCGAAGATT
>CADEFG010001026.1 GCA_902826505.1 uncultured Acidobacteriota bacterium | reverse complement strand
ACATAAATTCGGGTTTATTGATAAGTCTGGAAAAATGGTTATCGAGCCACAGTTCAAAAGTGTAGGAAGTTTTTCGGAAGGTCTGGCATCCGTAAAAAACGAAAAAGGTAAGTGGGGATATATTGATAAAACAGGAAAACTGGTAATTTCTTACAAATTTGAAAATGCAATGGAGTTTTCTGACGGATTAGCCAATGTCAGAACAGGAAAAAAATGGGGTTATATAAATAAATCAGGTAATTTCGTTATCAATCCAAAATATACATTTGCAGACCAGTTTAGTGAAGGTTTAGCAGTCGTCAAAACTGGCGGTAGTCTTATAACTTACGAAATGTTTGGTGATGACTCGTCCGAAGATAAGTCGCCCGAAAAATGGCAATATATTGATAAAAACGGAAAGGTATTAATCAAGTTATCTGAGAATACAGAAAATGCAGGTAAGTTTTCTGAGAATCTGGCATCAGTCGGAATAATAAAAAAAGATGGTTATTTGTATAACGGCTACATTGATAAGTCAGGAAAATTTATAATCGAACCGCAGTTTGGTTCAGCCGAAGAGTTCTCGGATGGTTTTGCAAAAGTAATTGTCAATGGTGGATTCGGTTTTGTAGATAAGACGGGAAAACTGATGTTTTCCTGTAAATATCCAACAGAATGTGCCATGGTTCAGAAGTTTAACAACGGACTTGCGTGGATTCAAAAAGGCGGAGATAACGCTTGGACAAATTTTCGAGAAGCAAAGTACGGTTACATAGACAAAACAGGTAAGGAAGTTTGGCAACCAACAAAATAATTTCTTGTCTCAAAAACGCCGAGTTATGAAATAATGAATTTGTCTCGAAATCGAACCTTTTCGAGACAAAAATCACTAATTCAAATTTTAGAGCATCAGAGTAATATGAAATTGTTTATTTTAATTGTTTTGATTCTTACTTTGTTTGTGTGTCCCATCTCAGCTCAAATTAACCAACCAAAGACCAAAATTACCTTGTCAAATAGTTGTTCGTTACCTAAGGCAATTAAATTTGAAGTAGTGACTCAAAGAAAAGTAGAAAACAAAAGCAATAATATATGGGCGAGACGCGAAATAGAGTTTCGTTTAATAAATGTTTCAAATTGTCCGATTTTCGTAAGAGGAACTAAAGCAGATAAGTTTTATCCGTTGAGTTTTACCATTGAATTTGACAAGCGGAAAAAGCAGTGGTTTCACGCGGCTTGGGGAAATAAAATACCTGAGTTCAAAAATCTTGGAGTTTCCGAACCTGAAAACTTCCTTTTGAATCCAACCGAAATATTAACATTCACGAAAATAATGGAAGATTCGGCTCTGAAACATAAACATAAGGAGATTATTTATATATCTTTGGGTTCGGCTGATTCTGAGGTCAAAGATTTACAATCACCGGAATTTCTTTATTCACCCGAGTTTCCTCTTTAAGATAATAAGTTGAGACTTTTTATTTATATGTCTCAAAACCGCCGGGTTATGAAATAATGAATCTGTCTCGAAATGGACCCTTTTTG
>CADEFG010001025.1 GCA_902826505.1 uncultured Acidobacteriota bacterium | reverse complement strand
CGATTAATTTTTGGAAAAAACTCTTCGGGCAGGATTTTGCCGAAGGCGAAAGCGCTTTTCTTGTTTCAAACATTAATAAAGCAGCACTCGGCTGCGTGGAAACTCAGGTTCAGAGTTCAAACTTTAGTTTGGACTCTGAAACTTAAACCTCACAGACAGACGCCACCGAAAACTGCTATATTTTGTGTTAAATCACTCCAAAGCGGCGATTTCGCGCTTAGATAGGCTGATTTGTCTGACCCTTAGACGTTAGCGCCTCGCGAACAGTTATTAAAACTTGGCGCGAAGGCACTCCAACATCGCCCAAAACCGTTTGTTGAATTGACAACGCCGGTTTTACACCACACAACGCCGATTTCATAAGGCAAAACTTCGGTTTCACAATAATTGCCGCCGATTTCGCGGCTCGCAACCGCGATTTCACAACAGAAAATCTCGATTTCACATTACTCAACGGCGTTTTTACAACGCTCAACACCGGTTTCTCAAGAACAAACCGCGGTTTCGCAGCGCGCAATGCCGTTATCCGTTGTTTAAAGCCGAAAAAGCACTGCTTTTTATCAAAAGACAGTGCTTTTTATGATTTTTATCCGCAAATTAGGCTTCAATTGCGGAAACTTCCCGTTTATTTAAGACTTTTGTTAGTTTCGATGACCTTTTTACCAATTACCGTTATAGAGACCTTATTGATTAAATATGTCAATTTTGTGCCATCTTCTATTTCTCCGCAACCGCACGAATAATTCGGCGTGACCGATAATCCGGCAATGACCAGGGAAAAGAAAATTGCGGTCAACAAAAAGAATTTACGTTTTCGGTTTGAAAATACATTTTTAATCATAAATTATGCTCCCGCGCACCAATAAAACAAAAATAACACAGAATCATTAAAAAAGAATTTTTACAAACGAAACTATGCGTCAATTACCGAAACCTTTGTCTCGATCAAGGTTTTCGGGATCAATGCCGGAAAATAAGCCATGATCTCTTCGACTTTCGGACGTCCGCCCGCAAATCCCGTGACTGCCGGCGGTCCGGTCAAAATTAACGGCGCGAGTTCTTTGGTAAACCGCTCGACATCGGCTTTCGATTGACCGCGGACGCCGAAACGAAGCTGAACTTCGGGAATATTTTCGGCGGGAGCGCCCGCGAGATGCCCGTGTGTGGCGTTGACGCCGACGTATTCCGTCAGGATCACGTCGAATTTCAAACCTAATTTTTCAAGTCTCGCGCGCAGAATCTTGTCCGCCGCCAGCGCTTTGTCGTAGGCGTCGGGGTAAGCATAAACAAGCGTTCCGACGGCTTTCCAGCCTGCCGAATAAGCAATCGAAACCTTATAGAATTCGGTATTCGGGTTGCCTTTGATACCAAAAACCTTAACGCGGTTCGCGCCGTCGTCGGCTAAATTGATGGTCGTGAAATCCGCAACGACATCGGGCGTGATATAACTGTGCGGGTCGCCCATTTCATACAAAAGCTGTTCTTTGATCGATTGAATATTGATGCGTCCGCCCGTATTTTCGTGC
>CADEFG010001024.1 GCA_902826505.1 uncultured Acidobacteriota bacterium | reverse complement strand
GTTTGCAAGCTATCCAGAACTGCTGAAAACCTGCGACAAACAATCGCGCGAAAATCTTGCCGATCCGAAAAGGTTCGGCGCGGACGAAGCCAAATGGCGTTGGGGAAACGCGTTCGTCGCCAATTTTCAACATCCTTTGGCGGTTGTTCCGCTGATCGGGGGACAGTTTGTGGCGAAATTTACAAACGTCAACGGCAGCGGTCTGACGCCGAACGTTGGCGCGTACGTTTCGATGCGGCACATCGCGAGTCCGGGAAACTGGGACGCGACCCGCCACGTCATTCCGCTCGGCGAATCGGGAAATCCGGCGAGCCCGTATTTCAAAGACCAGTTTGAAGCGTGGCGCACCGGAACACCCGCGGTATTTCCTTTTTCAAAAGAGGCGGTTGAAAAAAATACCCGTGAACTTTGGATTTTGAAGCCTTGAATGGTCAATCAAATCATCAGAAAAAAAGCCGATTGCCTAATAACAATCGGCTTTTTTTCATTCAACTTAAGGCACGAAGGCTGCCGGAACGGGTTGGTCATTGGCTATTCCAAAGGTCGTGATCAAGATTCCGGCGGTGGTTCGGTTGATAAACCATGTCGAATTTGACGGACGGAAAACCGCCGTGTCGAATTTGCCGTCACCGTCATAATCGCCAGCCACCGGAATATCGCCGGTGGCGCCAAACGGGAATGAGAAAAACGAACCGTCTTCGCTTCTTTGAATAAACCAAAAGCCGTTTGAAGGTCGGAAAAAAACGATGTCGGCTTTGCCGTCGCCGGTGTAATCGCCCGGAATTGCTCGGTCGGTGGAAGTGCCGAATTGAAGCGCGGCGGTTTGTCCGTCCGAACTCCGTTGATACCACCATTCGCCGACGACGGGGCGAAAGATCGCAATGTCAGATTTGCCGTCGCCGTCATAATCCGCCGTCACCGGTTTATCGCCGGAAGCACCGAATTGCTGGAAAGTCGTGCCGCCGTCCGAAGAGCGTAAAATAAACCAGGTCGCCGCCGCCGGACGGAAAACCGCGGCATCAGATTTGCCGTCGCCGTCGTAATCAGCCGGAGCCGGAATGTCGCCCGCCGAACCGAATGGGAACGAAAAGAACGACCCGTTTTCCGACCGCAGAATAAACCAAAATCCGGTCGAAGGTCGCCAAAGCGCGATGTCGGTTTTGCCGTCGCCCGTAAAATCGGCAGGCGTGATCACATCTGTCGAAGCGCCGAACTGCGCGGCAAAAACCTGATTGTCCGAGCTTCGCGAATACCACCATTCGGCGGGCGCCGAGCGGAAAATGCCTATATCGGTTTTGTTATCACCGTCAAAATCAAATTTTGATCGCGAAGGCAATTGGGCTGGCGGACAGGTGTTTCTCAACAGTACAACCTTGTTTTGCGTAAATTCTTTTACAATTACCAAATCGGTCGCCCCGTTTTGATTGAAATCGAGTGGATAAATTTTACCCGAGCCGCCCGGTTCCGGGCTAATGTTGAAAGCCTTGCCGAATCCGCCTTTGACGTTATTTAACAACATTGATAAAGAATTAGT
>CADEFG010001023.1 GCA_902826505.1 uncultured Acidobacteriota bacterium | reverse complement strand
CCCGCGCAAAGATTGGACACAATTGCGCCGTTACGATTATCGCGCACCATTACTTCGAATTGTTCGGGTCGCATCACAAGTTGCATACAGGCGTTGTCAATGATCTTGTCGTCCGCCTCGATTTCGCGAAACTTCTTCGCCACGTTGTAAAAACATTCTAGAAAAAGTCCGTCGTACAGTTTCATAATGTTTGCTTTGTGCATCGCCGTGACCTTTTTGCGTCCGTGAAGTTTGGTAAATTCAAACGCATATTGCGCGATTCGCGTCGAAGCCTTCTCGGTAATAATTTTGATGCTTTCAACGACGCCCGGCACGACGACATGCTCCAAACCGGCGTATAAATCTTCCGTGTTTTCGCGGACGATCACCAGATCGAGTTCGGGATAGCGGCACGGAACATTCGGCAAAGCCTTGACCGGACGCACGTTCGCGTATAAATCGAGAGCCTTCCGCAAACCGACGTTGACGGACGTAAAACCCTTGCCGATCGGCGTCATCAAAGGACCTTTGAGCGCGACTTTGTTGCGCTTGACCGATTCGATCGTCGCATCGGGCAGCGTCGTCCCGTATTTTTCGAGCGCCTGCGCGCCTAAAATATGCGTTTCCCATTCGATGTCAACGTCCGTCGCCTCGATTATGCGCACGCTCGCCGCAATGATTTCGGGTCCGATGCCGTCGCCGGGAATTAAAGTGATATGATGTTTCGTCATTTGTATTTCGTCCTTTGTCATTAGTAGTTTGTAATTTCTATAATTTACAACGGACAAAGAACAAAGAACAAAGGACAAAAGGTATTTTAATGAATTCAGATGTTTTAATTATCGGCGGCGGCGTCATCGGCTTGGCGATTGCCCGCGAATTTCAGAAAAAAGGCGTACGGAAAATTACCGTTTTAGAACGCGGGAGCGTCGGCAAAGAAGCCTCGGAGGCTGCCGCCGGAATGCTCGCGCCGCACGCCGAGACCGAAAAACTCGACGATTTTTATCATTTTTGCGATCAATCAAACAAACTTTATCCGGACTTTGCCGCCGAACTTTTTGACGAAACCGATGTCGACATCGAACTCGACAAAAACGGTACGCTTTATCTCGCGTTCACGGAAAACGACGTCACGGAAATCCGCCGCCGCTTTGAATGGCAAAAAAGCGCCGGACTGCCGGTTGAACATCTTTCGGCGCGGGAAACGCGGCAAACGGAAGCATTTGTTTCGCCCGACGTTCTCGAAAGTCTGTTTTTTCCGAACGACTGGCAGGTCGAAAACCGTAAACTTCTGCACGCTCTTCACAAATTTGCCGAACTTGGCGGCATCGAAATTCGTGAAAATACGGAAATAAAACAACTTTTGATCGAAAATAATAAAATTACGGGCGCTGAAGCCGCGACGGAAAAGTTTTTCGCCGGAAAAGTCATCCTCGCGAACGGTGCGTGGACTTCGCTGATCAAAGCGGAAGGTTTGGCGCTGCCGCCAGTCAAACCGATTCGCGGGCAAATGATCGCTTTTCAGACCGCCAAACGTCATTTTAAAAAAGTGATCTA
>CADEFG010001022.1 GCA_902826505.1 uncultured Acidobacteriota bacterium | reverse complement strand
TTCGATTTCCCGCCAATTTATTAAAATCGAACGAATGCATCGGATTGCCGAGCTCGTGCATGACAAAATTCGTGATGTCGGCGACGTTGTTGATCGAGCGCTCGCCGACGGCTTCAAGTCGTTTCACGAGCCATTCCGGCGACGCGCCGATTTTCACATTGCGAATCACGCGCGCCGTAAAACGGTGACATAAATCCGCGTCTTCGATGGAAACCAGTCCTGAGTCCTGAGTCCTGAGTCCTGAGTCTTCGTAATTCGTAATTCGTAAATTGGAATTCGTAATTACCGCGATTTCACGCGCGACGCCGAGATGCGAAAGACAATCTCCGCGATTCGAGGTCAGATCGATATCGAACACAAAATCGTCGCCCGATTCGTGAATTCCTTCGACGGCGAGTCCCGCATCGGTCAATTTTTTCGCCAGATCGACGGGCTGCAAATCCGTTTCGACTAAATCTTTGAGCCAGTTGTAACTAATATTCATAACAAAATCTAAATCGTTTCGGGCATTTCCGAAATACTTTTTTCACCTTCCAAAACTTCCGCGCCGAGCGCGATCTTTTGCGCCATTTGATCGAAAATAAAAAAATGCGCAGGGTAAGAACTATACCAATAAAGCAACCCGAACAAGCCTTTCGGCGCAAAAGTCGCGGTTTGAATGAGCTGCGTTTTGCCGTCTTTCGGCACGGCTTCGAATTTGAGCCAAGCCTTGCCGGGAACTTTCATTTCGGCGCGCAGAAGAATAAAGGAATTGCGTTTCAAATCCTCGACGCGCCAGAAGTCTAATTCTTCGCCGATCAAAACTTCGGTCGGATGCCGCCGCCCTCGCGAAAGTCCGGGACCGCCGACGATTTTATCCATCAAACCGCGCAGCTTCCACGCCCAACCCCACGCGAGCCACCCTTTATCGCCGCCGATCGACGTGAAACTCCGGTAAAGCGATTCGGGCGAAGCGTCGGTCGTGACGGTGCGGACTTCCTGAAAAACGCCCTCGCAGTCGGTCATCTGGTAAGTCGGCGCGTCGTCGTCACCGTAGGAACCGCTCCAACGCGTTTCGACCGCCTTTTCGTCGATCTTCGAAAGCGCGAGCGCGACCGCCTCGCGGTAGTTCATCGGCTCGATTTCGGGGAAGTTTTTTTTCGCTTTCGAAGTGTCAGCCAAAACCGGATTGATAATTCCTTTGACGAGCGGCACGGCGAGCGAATTCGGGATCGGCGTGATCAACCCGACCCAAAGCCCCGATAAAAGCGGCGTTAAGACCGGCACGGGAATAATAATTCGTTTCAAACCGCGCACTTCCGCAAAAGTCTGCATCATTCCGCGGAACGGCAAAACATCAGCGCCGATGTCGACCACGCCGAGCGGTTCGCGTTCCAGAGCGGCGATCAAATATTCGATCACGTTGCGCACCGCGACGGGCTGAACGTCGTTTTTAACCCATCTTGGCACGATCATAATCGGCAAACGTTCCGTTAAATATCGCACCATTTCGAACGAACCCGAACCCGAACCGATGATCGGACCGGCGCGAAATTCG
>CADEFG010001021.1 GCA_902826505.1 uncultured Acidobacteriota bacterium | reverse complement strand
TTCGATCAAAGAATTCCCGCGAATATTGGCAAGCCGGATCGCGGTCGTGCCAAGTTCGCTTCCCTTTTTACCCGCGCCGAAACCGACCGGCACGCCCAACAAACCAACTTTTTTATTTCTACCCGGAAAATCCTTGTCGTTAGAATCCATAAAATTTACTACAATTCCCCAAACCCGTCCTTGAAAATTTCCTGAACGCTTTCAAAAGCCGGTTGTTCATCTTCGCCCTCAACCTCGATTTCGAGTTCGACGCCTTTTGAAGCGGCAAGCGTCAAGACGCTCAAAATCGATTTTGCATCGGCAATCACCGAATTATCAGCCCGCCTGAGTTTGATCTTGCTTTGAAAACGGCTGGCAAGTCGAACGAGCTGGGCGGCGGCGCGGGCGTGCAACCCGAGGCGGTTGATAATTTTTACCCGACCTTCAAGCATCTTTCTTTAATTTTTGCGGGATCAAAAGTTCGCCTGCCCGGTAAATCGCCTGTTTGCCCTGAGTTTCTACTTCCTTCGCCAGGTCAGCCAAGTTCCATTCTTTATTTTGCGAGGCGAGCTTGATAACCATCGGCAGATTTACGCCGGTGACGATTTCGATGTCGTTTTCTTCGATAAACATTGCCGAAATATTGGTCGGAGTTCCGCCGAACATATCTGTTAAAAGCAAAACGCCCTTGCCTTGCGAAACTTTTTTGATGGCGCGGGCGACTTCGGCTTTCGCCATTTCGACATCATCGTGCCAACCGATCGAAACCGCCGTAATATGCCGTAGCTCACCGACCACGGTTTCTGCCGCCGCCAACAGTTCGTTCGCAACTTGCCCGTGGGAAACGATCACACCGCCGATTTTCTTAAAAGTATTTTCCATAACGATCTTATTTTTGAACGTCACGGTGAAGCACCGAAATTTCCATGCCGTCGCCGTCTAACGCCTCTCCCAAACGGTTTGAAACCATCACCGAACGATGTCGTCCGCCCGTGCAGCCGACCCCGATCGTCAGATAAGATTTTCCTTCACGTTTGTAAAGTGGAAGCAAATATTTCAGCAAATCGGTAAATCTGCGAATAGTTTCACCGACTTCCGGCTGATTATCCAAAAAATTTGTGACTCTTTTATCCGAACCGGGCAATTCGCGCAAGCCTTTTTCGAAATACGGATTGGGCAAATGGCGGACGTCAAAAAGCAGATCGACGTGATTGGGAACGCCGTATTTATGCCCGAAACTGACGATCTGAACATGGAGCGGATTTCCCTCTTCGCGATGTCCGAATCTTTGAACCAGCAAACGGCGGAGCGTGTGTACCGTATGTTCCGATGTATCGATGATCAGATCAGCGAGTTCGCGAACATATTCCATTTCCTTTTTTTCGACCCGGATTGCCGAAAGCAAACCCGTCCCGTTGTCAGCCGGATGCGGGCGGCGCGTTTCGGAAAAACGACGCTGCAAAACCTCGTCCGAAGCCTCGAAAAAAAGCACGAAGGGAACCAGCTTTTTCTTTTTGATTTTTTTTAATTCGCTCGGGAAATCCGATAAAAAATGTCGTTCGCGAA
>CADEFG010001020.1 GCA_902826505.1 uncultured Acidobacteriota bacterium | reverse complement strand
GGCGGACGACCGCGATGTCGGTTTTGCCGTCGCCGTCGAAGTCGCGCTGCATCGGCTCATCGCCGATCAACCCGAAAAGCGTTGACGAAACCGTGCCGGAAGCACTGCCCAGAACATACCAAACGCGGTCGGTGTAGCGCCAGACGGCGAGATCGCCTTTCCCGTCGCCGTCGAAATCGCCGGGCACGAGCGTGTCGTAGTTTGAACTTCCGAACTGCTGAAAAAGAGTCGTGCCGCCGCTTTTATTGATATACCAGGTGCTGTTCGTGCCGCGAAAAACGGTGTAATCGGCTTTTCCGTCACCGTCGTAATCGAGCGCGTGGCGAAGTTTGAGCTGGGCAAAACTCGCAGTTGTCAGAACAAAGACGACTGCCAAACTAAAAACGAAGCGGATTGAAAATCGGGCACAGATAAAATATTTTTGCATTGGTTTTCCTCCTTTTTTACGCGTTGCAAGTGGTCGCCGTCGTTCTTACGGCGAGTGTTTTGACAGCCTGTAAATATTTGTTTTGAACAAGTTTCGTCGTCATAATGAACGGCAGCGCGCGGCTGATGTTGCCGCCGATCACGTTGTCGGTCGTGTTGGTGGTGTCGCGGTTCGGACGACCGACGTAAAGCGGATGATTGCGGTAGATCGTTTCGGCAACCCGGTCGGCAAAGAAAAATTGTGTGGTCACGACGCTCGTCGTGCCGATCCTGACGGTCAAATGCATATGCGTCACGCGACCCGCATACCAGCCCGGAAAGATCGAATCGAAATAAACCCAGCCGTTTGCATCGCTCGATTGAATGCCTCGTGAAAAATTCTGCGAAAGCGTCGTCCCGTCGCTCGAACAAACGCCGCTCAGCGCCGAATAATTGCCGTCCTTGTTCGTGTGCCAAATATCGATCGTCGCGCCCTGAATGGGTTCGCAGGTGTCGGCGTTGACGATTCGAAACGCGAGCCGCATCGGCAGTCCGGCGATGCCGCTCGTGATGTCGCGGCGAATCAGATTGACGTTCGAATAACACGGTCCGAGCGTTGCGGCGCAAGTCAGGACGCAGGTATCTGCCGCCAAAAAATCCAATGAACCGGAAGTCATTTTTTCCATCGCGCTGGTGATCGTCGGATTCAAATCGCCGAGCGCGTTTAATGCCAGCGCGCCTAACCCGAGCGCGGCGGCGGTTTTAAAACCCTTCGCGAGCCACGAGCGGCGCGTTAAAAGTTCTCGCTGAACCGTCAATTCATCTTTTTCAAACATTAAGTTTTTCTCCTTGAAGTTAATTTGCCAGATATTTTCTTTTAACCGTGAAGATAGGGCGAAACCAACTCGTCCCGAGTTCGCCTATCTTCGCGGTCTACCCGTTTAGCACAGGAAGATCAATTTTTTTTACTCTTGCGGCGGAACCGGCGGACGAAAGTCGCGCGGCGGAAATTCCGGACGCTGTTGTTTGAGCAGATCGAGCTGCGCGATTTGTTCTGCCGTCAAAAGATTGTACACGGCGGAATCGGTTTTCAGCCGAATGATTTCGAGTTCGATTTGAATCTCGCCGCGCGTTTTCAAAA
>CADEFG010001019.1 GCA_902826505.1 uncultured Acidobacteriota bacterium | reverse complement strand
CCGGAAAAGACGCGCCGAAATTTACGGACGCCGATTTGAAATCGATCTCCAGCCCGCTCGATTTTGTCGGGATCAATATTTACACGCCGCAATATGTCCGGGCGGACGGTTCGGCGCAGGGTTTTACGGTCGTCCCGCATCCAAAAACATTCCCGCATATGGCTTCGGTGTGGCTTTTCATCGGACCCGAAGCGCTTTATTGGGGACCGCGTCACGTCAACAAAATCTGGGGCGCGAAGGAAATTTATATTACCGAAAACGGTTGTTCGTCGTCTGATATTCCGGCGGCTGACGGTAAGGTTTACGACACCGACCGTGTGATGTATCTCAGAAATTATCTGACCCAATTGCAGCGCGCGACGAGCGAGGGCATTCCGGTCAAAGGTTATTTTCTGTGGAGCCTGATGGATAATTTTGAATGGGCAGACGGTTATACCAACCGGTTCGGTCTGCATTATGTGGATTATAAAACCCAAAAAAGAACACCGAAATTGAGCGCCGATTTTTATAAAGAAGTGATTGCGCGTAATATGGTCGTCTGATTGCGGTTTACAAACGAGGGCAATTCCTTTTAGAAATCGCTACAAAAAATCGAATCTTTATTTTTTTGGTAAAAGGTTTATGAATTTTTGGAAAGATAAAGTCGTTTTTTTAACGGGCGCTTCAAGCGGGATCGGCGAAGCGTTGGCAATCGAGATCGCCCGCCGGGGTGCGACTCTCGGTTTGCTGGCGCGGCGCGCGGAAATGCTCCGCGAACTTGCCGGAAAATGCGAAGCCGTCGGCGGAAAAGCGCGGGTTTTGGCGGGCAATGTCGTTGACGCGCAAACCGTTCAGGAAAGCGCCGACGCTTTGCGCGCCGAGTTCGGACAAATCGATATATTGATCGCTAATGCCGGAATCGGCGGAAAAAGCAAGGAAACCCAAACCCTGGTGCCGGCGGCGGTCAAAGAGGTCATCGATATCAATTTGATCGGCGCGGTCAATTCCGTTTACGCGGTTTTGCCACAAATGCTGGAGCGCGGAAGCGGGCAGCTCGTCGCGATTTCGAGTTTGGCAGGCATTCGCGGGTTGCCGAAATCGGCGGCTTACTGCGCGTCAAAAGCCGGGATGACCGCGCTTTTTGAAAGCATCCGGCTCGATGTTCAGGAGCGCGGCGTGGCGGTCACGATCATTCAGCCCGGCTTTATCAGGACACCGCTGACCGCCCATCGAAAAAATAAATTACCCTTTCTGATGGAGCTCGAAGACGCCGTTCCGTTATTTCTGAAAGCCATCGAAAACCGCAAAAAATTCGCCGCTTTCCCGTGGCAACTGGCTTCTTTTGTCAAGCTCGGCAAAATTTTTCCGGCGTGGCTTTACGATAAGATTGCGGGCGGCGCGAAATATCGCGAGTAATTTGTTAATGTTAAACGGTTAATGTTAAATTGCTAGATTGATTTATCATTTTATCAACTGTAAATCATTCACCGTTTACCATTTTCATATATGGATATTTTATCTGCAATCAGTTTTGGGATCGTTCAATGATTAACCGAATTTATCCCGAT
>CADEFG010001018.1 GCA_902826505.1 uncultured Acidobacteriota bacterium | reverse complement strand
TATGAGTGTCACAGAAAATATATTCCATTTCCGGCACTTGTTTGTGCATTAGGACGGCTAGTGCGGCACTATCCTTTCCGCCTGATAATCCGAGAATGTGTCTCATTCGTGTCCTCCTTATGCACATTTGATAATTGTGTCACTTTCAATGAAGTATGATTCTCCGAGCCTAAAATCTTTTCTGTCAAGACCGCAAGCAATGCTTTCTGCTGCAATCTGTCAACCGATAAACCAGCAATTATTTCTTCCGCTTTGTTTTCAAGAAACGGCTTTTCCGCTTCGTCAATCCAAGCAATATCGTGTAATTCGCTGCCGTCTGTTCTGACAATTGAAACGCGACGAGCTTCCGCCCGATTGTTCCACAAGGTGCTGTTATCTTTAATAATCGCCTCAAGATATTTAAAACGGCGAGACAAATCGGTAAGTTTCAAACCAAAAGCATCAATATCAGCATCCGTCCAAGAGTTAAGCGGTTTGTCCGCTATCCCCATCACGATATTTTCCAACCATTCATCATCATTTGCGGCAATATTAGTTGCATCTGAAATAAATCTTGTTAAGACCGGCTCTATACTTCGACCGACAAAATAACTTGATCGAGAGCGTAAATCTTCTCGTAAATACGAAATATCCTGTCGTACTCCGAAAGTATCGTGCAAATAGGAGCGACATTTGACCAATAATAACCCACGAGCTTCGCTAAGTTCTTTTAACGAAAGAATAATTGCCGTTCTGAGTTTTCGCGGAAGATCATCTCTCTCGGTTTTGGAATAGATTTTGCCAAAGCCGCAAGCCTTTGGCAATGACTCTAAAAGTAATTTATCCGGTTCATTTGCATTGAGTAAGGCATCTCTAACTTTACAGGCTGTCGGCGACATATTCTTTGTCTGCTTTGTGTATTTCGGGAGTCGGCGAGCAAACTTCAAAAGCGGAGTTACAATTCCAAGAAGATTTTTATTACGAATTTGCTGAGGAAATACAATTGCAGCTTCGGACAAAATATTTTCTAATTCTTTGAAGATTTTTGCCTGTATTCCGGTTACGAAGTAATTTTTAACTGCAAACCGGGCGGGATTTTTGACTAATAGCTCAAAATGCTCAGCTCCTAAAACAGGAACAAAAACTCCGTCGTTATAAAGGCTAGTATCATCTGAACGATTAATCAACACAGCAGCTAACAAAATGGGGATCAACCCACTTTTTACTCCGAATGGTGGTTGCTGTAATTTTTTAAACAAAACATCCAAACAGACAGGCTTTTCTTTCGCCGCGAGGCAAAATTCACTTATCTCATTCCAAACGGGTTTAAGAGATTGATCTTGAGGTGGATAAAAGCTAAGGCAGTCTTCTTTCCGATGAATTCCGGTTCGTTCCAATACCGAGTTATAGACACTCACTTCTGGACCGAATCCATCAAAACCTAAATTATCTACATCCGCATTTTCGAGCATCGCTGATAAAACTTGTCTGTTTGCTTTCGCCCCCTGCGAGCTTAAAACTTGCCGATTAATAAGTTCGTTCCAACTAATTGGAGTAAATTGATAAATTTCA
>CADEFG010001017.1 GCA_902826505.1 uncultured Acidobacteriota bacterium | reverse complement strand
CTCTTCCGCAACCGCATGATTCGGATCCGCGATCTCAACGTTTTCTTCCGACAAAAGCAATTCGGTCTGGACGTTCGATGTTTCGACCGGCAGCGAAACGAACGCGATATCGATCTCGCCGTGCATGATCTTTTCGACCAATGCGTGGCTCGTCCCCGAACTGACCGTAATTTCCGCGTTCGGAAAAGTTTGTTTGAGCTTTTCAAGAATTCCCGGTAATTGCTCGGCGGCAAACATCGAGGACGACGAACCGATGCGCAGTCTGCCGTATTCGGCGCCCGCCAGCTCGGCGATTTCGGCGACCGCCGCATCGTGTTCACGCAGGATTTTGCGCGCCCGGTCGATCAAAGATTCGCCCGCTTCGGTCAGGATCACGCGGCGCGGCGTGCGCGTAAAAAGCTGCAAGCCGACCTCGTCTTCGAGCTGGCGAATCTGCATCGAGATCGCCGCCTGCGTGACGTTCATCGTCCTTGCCCCGGCGGTAAAAGTTTTTGTTTCGGCAATTGCCAAAAATGCTTTCAATTGTCGTATTTCCATTTTTTCCCGATCTTTTTAAATTGTCGTTTGAATTTTTAGTCGAAGGA
Source organism: uncultured Acidobacteriota bacterium (assembly GCA_902826505.1). Lineage (GTDB taxonomy): Bacteria > Acidobacteriota > Blastocatellia > Pyrinomonadales > Pyrinomonadaceae > JAFDVJ01. The sequence continues at coordinate 968 of CADEFG010001017.1, read as the reverse complement.
GTTTGAATCAAAATAACTTATCGTATATATAAAATCTTTTAGTTTTGATTATATGTCAAGGATAATTAGAATAGTATTTTAAATTTTTTCGTTCCCCGGCAAACGTTTTTTTAGTTGTCGCGCCAGAAAATATGCCCAAGACTTCTAAAAGAAAAAATTCTTCGCGTTCACACAACTTGTATCTCGGAGTTGACGGCGGCGGCACAAAAACTCATATCGCGATCATCGGTCAGGAACGGCAGATCATTTGCGAAGGATTTGCGGGCGCGTCCAATCCGCTGCGGGTCGGGATCGAAACGGCGGTTGCGAATATCATTGCGGCGATCAATTCGGCGTGCGATTCGGCTGAGATCAATCGCGGCGACATCGTTTCGGCAACGCTCGGTCTCGCCGGCGTGCGGCGTTCGGATTTGCGTCAAAGAATTCGTGAACGCTTTACCGAAAGGCTTCGCATCAAAAAGGTCGAGATTTTGACCGACGCCGAAATCGCGCTCTACGGCATCGGCAAAAACAAAGCCGGTCTCGTCATCATCGCCGGCACGGGTTCGGTTTGCATCGGGCAGAATTCAAAAGGCGAGAAATTTTCCGCCGGCGGTTGGGGACCGCTCGCGGGCGATGAAGGCGGCGGCGCGGGAATCGCCCTCAATGCGCTCCACAAAATCGCCAAGGCATCGGACGGACGCGGAAAACCGACGCGGCTGAGCGACATCGCGGTCGATTATTTTCGCGCCGGAAAGCTCGAAAATCTTTCGGTCGCGATCTATGCCCCGCAGGTCGATAACGCGAGAATCGCCGGTTTTGCGCGGTTTGTCGGCGAAATTGCCGAAGAAGGCGACAAAGTGGCGCTCGAGATTTTGCGCGAAGCCGGTTTCGAACTCGGCATGGCGGCTTATGCGGTCATCAAAAAACTGAACTTGCAGCGCAACAAAGTTCCGATCGGTCTGGTCGGCAGCGTTTTCAAATCGGGC
>CADEFG010001016.1 GCA_902826505.1 uncultured Acidobacteriota bacterium | reverse complement strand
GCCTAAAAGTTCGACGCCTTTTTCGCATTCGGCGCGGCGCGTGTTGTATTCGCCCGTCGCGAGCGCGTGTTTGACGCCGGAGTTACAGACGATAAATTCGGTTTCGCCGAGCCCGAGATTGATTTCTTCGGCTTTGAGTGCGCGGCAATCGATCAGCAAAGCTTTGTCCGGCTGACCGAAGGCGACCACGAACTGGTCCATGATGCCGCTTTTGGTGCCGACGAATTCGTGTTCGGCGCGCTGTCCGGTCAGAGCCAATGGAAGCCGACCGATTTCGATCCCGCTGATGCTCGTCAGCGCCAGACCGACCGCAATTTCGATTGCCGCCGATGATGATAAACCCGCGCCGACCGGGACGTCCGACCCGACGAGTAAATTCGCTCCGCCGATGTTGTAGCCCTTCTCGATCAAAACGCGTCCGATACCTTCGACATAATTGAGCCATTCGTTCGTCAGACGGCGCGGCTTGTCGTTGAGATCGAACGTCAGCATTTCGTTGTAATTGAGCGAGAAAACATTGATCTTAGTGTCGGGGCGAGGACTCGCGGCGACCGTCGTCTGGTAATTAACTGCTATCGGCAGAACGAAACCGTCGTTGTAATCGGTATGTTCACCGATCAGATTGACCCTGCCCGGAGCGCGAAAAAACCGGGGTTGTTCGCCGCGCCATAATTCCTCGAATTTTTGTGCCAGATGCTCGGTCGAGATTATTTTTTCCTCGCTGTTTGTCATACTAAAATAGTTGCCGTTTCGATTTTTTTATGCAGACGGGCGCGCCGTCGATTCACGGATCACAAGCCTCGTTTCCACCCGCAGTTCGGTCCCGAATTCAGTTTCGCCGCTGATTAGATCGAACAAAGATTGAAAAGCCGATTCGCCGACTTTGACGCGTGAAATATGAACGGTCGTCAGCGGCGGATCGGTCGATTCAGCGAGCACGATATCGTCGAAACCGACCAGCGAAATATCTTCCGGCACGCGTAAACTATGTTTTCTCAATGCTTGAAGGGCGCCTATCGCCGTCAAATCGTTCGAAGCAAGCACGGCGGTCGGACGTTCTTTCAATTCAAGCAGCCGATTCATCGCCGATTCTCCGCCGCTGATTTTATGATCGCCGGTCGTGACCAGTTCCTTTTTTTCAATAATTCCTTTCTGACGCAGAAATTTTAGAAACGCGGAACGCCTGATTTTTGCCGATTTCAAATCAAGCGGACCGCTGATAAATCCGATCCGGCGATGCCCGAGCTCGAGCAGATGGTTGACGGCTTGGCTGATTCCCTGTTCATAGTCGATCCGGATATTACTGATGTTTTCCTGAATTTCGCCGGTATCGAGAAAGACGATCGGGATTCCGCGCGTCGAAAGCTCGTCGATCAGCGATTGATCCATTTCCGAGGTCATTACCGCCACGCCGTCAACCCGCCGTTCGATCAATCTCCGCACCCGCATCGCCGTTCGCGCCGGATCGTAATTGGTGTTCGCGGTAATTATTTCATAGCCTTTTTCGACGGCGCATTCTTCAAAACTTTTAACCAGCTCGGGAAAAAACGGGT
>CADEFG010001015.1 GCA_902826505.1 uncultured Acidobacteriota bacterium | reverse complement strand
TGTCGAGATAAGTCAATTCCTGAAAGGTCGGGATCGGCGAAACATTTTCGTCCAAACTTCCGGCGAGAACACGGACTTTGGCATTTTCAAATTCGCATTCAGGAAGATTATCTTTCGCAAAATGCTCGAACGACGGCGCAATTTTTCGTTTATCGTGCGGCAGTCCGACCCAGCTTTGAATGCCGTGCATGCGCGGCTGTAAAGTCATGACTTGTTCGGCGTGCGTGATGCCTCGTCCGGCGGTCATCCAATTGACCGCGCCCGGCTTGATAAATTCCTGAAACCCGAGCGAATCGGTGTGCAAAATTTCGCCTTCGAAAAGATAAGTGACGGTTTGCAAACCGATGTGCGGATGCGGCGGCACGTCGAACTGTTCGGGCGCGATGCCGGGCGCATCGAAATGGTCAAAAAAAACGAAACCCCCGACGCGTCGCAGCTCGCGCCGCGGCAACGCGCGATAAACGGAGAAATTTCCGGTCAGGGGAGATTCCTTTGCCGTTAATTTAAACTGAATTGTTCTGCGCATTATATAAAATGGTTTTCCGCTTAGATTTTTAACCCGATTTTGGTTTATTATAACCACGCTTCAGGGTTAATCAAAATAAAAAGATCAAGGAGAAAATTCCAAATGAAAAAAACAAGTTCAATTGTAACATTGGTGATCGTTGCCTGTGTTTTATTAACCGTCGGTTTTGCCTGCGGAAATTCCGAAACGGCAAAGACAACCGATAATAAATCAACCAGCGCCACAACTTCGCCGGCGACAAGTTCGACCGCGAAAACCGAATCGACACCCAAACCCGCGCCTAAAGATCTGGCGGGCAATTATTCGGCGACCGGCAAAAATGCGGGCGGCGGCGGTAATTATGAAGCAAATCTGATCGTTACCAAACGCGATGACGTTTACCAGTTTAGTTGGGACTCAAAGGGAAAACAATATGACGGCGTCGGTGTCCAGATCGACGATAAGGTCGCGGTTTCATTTACCGACGGGACAAACGGCAAAGGCTGCGGCGTTCAGCTCTATAAAATCAATTCCGACGGTTCGCTCGAAGGAAAATCCGGCTACTGGGGCAAAAATCAGGGCGAAACCGAAAAAGCGACCCGGACGAGCGGGTCTGACCTTGAAGGCGAATACGATATCGAGGGTAAAAATCCCGACGGCGACCGCTATACCGGAAAGCTTTCGGTCAAAAAAGACGGCGAGGGTTACAAATTCTCATGGACCGGTCAAAGCAACTTCGATGGTTTCGGCATCAAACAAGGCGATTCGGTGTCGGTCGGTTTCGGCGGTAAACAATGCGGTTTTGTCGCCTACGAAGTCAAATCCGACGGCACTCTCGATGGCAAATGGGGCGGTCAAGGCTCAACCGAATTCGGAACCGAAACGGCGAAGAAAAAGTAGTTAAATAATCGGAGTGCCGGCAATTATGACGCCGGTACTCCGATCTCAAAATCATGATCAAAAAAGTCTTAGATTGTGTAAAATTGCGACGACAATACTCTCACTCAGGTTGTTCTTAAAACATAAAAATGACTGAAATTCCTTATGC
>CADEFG010001014.1 GCA_902826505.1 uncultured Acidobacteriota bacterium | reverse complement strand
GATGTTTGCCGTATGCGAAACGACGGCTTGAAAATTTTGGCTCGACGGGTTTTTTAAGGTGATTTTTTCGCGATTTCCCAATAATCCCAAAAGGTTCAAATAGTTTGAAGCGCCTTGCGATTGATTATTCGAATTATTGACCCGCAAGGCTAGATCGTTAACGCTCAGACTATTCCAGTTGACGCTGACGGTTGCTTCGATCGTGCCGTCGGGCAGCGAAAAATCGTTGGTCGAAACAATTCCGGGCGTCACGGTCTGATTGAAAGATTGCACGACGGATGTTGAAAATTCGACCGATCGGTTTTCCAAAACCGCCCGGAAAAGCCCGGTTTTGCGCGTCGGGAAAGCCGATTCCAAAACCGCCGCGTAGGTATTGAGTAAGCCGGCGCCGACCTCGTGACGAAAATTTTGCGGGATCGGTGTTGCCGAGCGCTGGAGGATGTCCTTGATTTGCGTCGGAGTCAAATTCGGATTCGCTTCGATCATCAAGGCGATCGTTCCGGCAACCTGCGGCGCGGAAAACGATGTTCCGCTGGCGGTCGTGTAAAAGGGCAGTTCGAACAGATTTAGGCGCTGCGTATCGGCGGCGGCAATCCCTAAAGTTCCGGTTAAAGTTCCTAAACTCCGCAAACTGACGATATTGACACCGGGCGCGACGAGCGACGGTTTTTGAATCGGATTTCCGAAAATCCCGCGCGAGGAAAAGCTTGCCAGATTGCCTTTTTCATCGGTTGCACCGACGCTGACGACCCACGGCGCAACCGCGTAAGGGTTCAGCGTTCCGTTACCCGAGCCCGAATTTCCCGCGGAAAAGACGACATTCACGTTGCGCTCGGTGAGCATTTTGGTCGCGATATTGACCGGATCGTTTTCGTCATAAAGCGAATTTACCGAAAAACTGCAGTTAACGATCCGCGTGTTGTAATTCGCGCCTTTATCAAGCAGATAATCAAACCCGGAAAGCACAAAAAGCAAACTCGCATCACCCGCGCTCAAACCGAGGATCTTCGCACCGGGCGCGACACCGTTGTATCTTCTGCCCGAAAGCGCGCCGCTGCCGGCGATTATTCCGGCAACAAATGTTCCGTGTCCGGCGATCAAATCCGTGTTCGGAAGATTTTCGATCGGGACCGGATTGATGAATCCGACCGGCGCGCTTTGCAAATCGAGAAGTTTTACATTTTGGACGACTTTACCCGCCAGATCAGGATGCAAGGCATTGCCACCCGTGTCTAAAACCGCGACCGTCACATTTTTGCCCGTCACCGGAAACCCGAGATTTTCTCTTTGCAAGTCGCGGTCGGGAGCCACGCGCTGGACGGCAGTTTTGTTAAAATACGGGTCGGAAGTGAAATTCAAGGTTCGATTACCGTAAATCGAACGCACATTCGCCATTTGCGAGACGGCGATAATTTGCCGCCGCGTTGCCGTCACGACAATCATCGGCAACACCCGAAAAAGCGTGCCGCCGAGAATCCCGATTTGCCGTAACTGCGCCAGATCGTCCGCTGTCGGGTATTGATGAAAGACCAGCACGGCATTGACATTGCTGTCGTC
>CADEFG010001013.1 GCA_902826505.1 uncultured Acidobacteriota bacterium | reverse complement strand
GTATGAAAAAGACGGGTATATCCGCATGGTCATCGTGGTCGCGGCTTCGAGGGAACAGGCGCTTGAAATCGCGCGACGCGAAAAAGACACCGACATTGCGACGGTGATCGACGAATCGGAGATCATCTTCGCCGATTAGTTAAGAACACGCATCCCGACGCCCGACTTTTCTACAGATTCCATGCCAATAAAAAACCTCATTAACCCATCGACATTTGCTTTTATGCCCATTTAAAATCCCCAAATTAAAGTAGATCGCCAACGGCAAACTACCGTTTTTCAATATACCGATTCAACCCTATCCGAACAGCTCACACCAAAACGGGACTGGCAATCATAGTTGTTCTTACCTTATTTTTAATACCTCAAAAATTCCTTGTGTTTGGTCACGAAATCCCTGATCGAAGTCGGTTTTCGACCGGTAATCGCCTCAAAATTCCCATAAACATCAGCCGCTTCCGTCATCGACCGGTCTCTAATCCGCGTGAGAACATTTCCGACGCAGTTCATATAAGCCGGGTCCGCCCCGAAAGAGATCATTTTCCTGACAAATTCATCGGGTTCGCGCGCTTCGTAGCGAAACGGCTGCCCGATAATCTCTTTGAAAATTTCGACAATTTCCGGCATCGAAGCCCGCTCGACACTCAAAGGTATTTTTTGACCGTTAAAATTTTCAGGCTCGCGCAAAATCACGCCGGCGATCTCGGCGATATCCTCGCAATCCACCCAGCCCATCGGCGCGTCTCCCGTGTACCATTCGATCAAATCCGGCGCGGGACTATTTTTCCCGCCGAACATCAGCATATTTTGCATAAAAACATTCGGTCTTAAATGAGTCCAGCCGAGACCGAATGCCTCGATGTATTTTTCGATAAAAAGATGCCAGCCCAGATGAGCCGCCGTCGTATCTTCATTCGAGTAGGTGCCGACGTGAACCATATGCCGAACGCCGGTTTTTATTGTCGCGTCGATCACGGCTTTGCTTTGCGCCAGCATATTGACATCGTATCCGGTCAGCAAAAAGATCCGGTCGATTCCCTCCAAAGCCTGAATAATTTCATCCAACCCGTAAAGCTCCGCCCGATTTAAATCCAAAATCCGCGTTTCGATTCCCTGCGCTTCAAACTCTCCGGCTTTCTCCGAGTCTCGCGTCACGGCAATCACGCGCACGTCGTTGGCGCCGTTTTTTTTGACTAAGTTCTCCACGAGCGGTCGCCCGATTTTGCCGGTCGCGCCGATAACCAAAACGGTCGGTAGATTATTTCCCATAAGTTAACTCCCGAGATATCGATATTTATTTAGTTCTGATTGTTTTACTAAACAGAAAGCCCGCCATCGATGGCGATCGTCGCGCCGGTGATAAAGCCGGTCGCGGGCGCTGCCAGAAGCGCCACCAGATCGGCAACTTCCGACGGTTTTCCGATTCTATCGACCGAAAGCGCCTGCTTGACCGTTTCGATAAACTGCGAGTCTGAAGGCAGCATTTCGGTATCGATCGGACCGGGATTGACGCTGTTAACCGTGATCCGGCGCGGTCCGAGCTCACGCGCCCAGGCTT
>CADEFG010001012.1 GCA_902826505.1 uncultured Acidobacteriota bacterium | reverse complement strand
GGTTTTCTGTTTGCGGTAATTGACGGTGCGGCGCGGCGTTTCGTTTGGGCTGACAAAATTTTGAAGACGATTGATGATCTCAAGGGCTTCGCCGTAGTAAAGTTCGCTCGTATGCTCGGTGCGACCGTTCGTTATCTCCGATGTCCAATCGCGCAGATCGTCGTGTGAAACACCGGCTTTCCCGGCGAGTCCGAACATCAGCGAATTTTGAGCTTTGGTTCTAAACTTCGGCATTTGTGTTACCTCCAAGTGTGAGTGCGATCCGCTGCGTTTCAACGAGCGAAATTTCGGCGATTGCCTTCATATCGATCGCGCCGCTGGCGGACATTTCACATTTCAGGATTTCCGATAATCCGCCGTGCAGAATGGCAAACATCGCGGTCATTTGTTCGAGATGATGCTTAACAAAATCATCTTGATTTAATTTTCGGTTTAATTTTGTGATTGGGCTGGATGACATAAATTAAAATCTCCTTATTCCTGTTCTTCAAGGGCGATGACCATTGCCAACGCCTTTTCCAATGCTTCTTTTGCCTGGCTGACTTCGACCGTGCATTTGCCGATCTTCTGACGGGTGGCAAGCGCATTGACGGCTTCGCCGCATTCTTTTGAAACTCTGCCGAGCTGCGCGAGTAGATCGTTGAGACTGACTTCCGTATCGGGCGGCGCAACAAAGTTCTGATACATCCGCGTATAGCGTTCACCGACGATTCGGACGGCGTCCGGGTCGAATCCGAGCGCGTGTTCACAGAAAAGATCGAGCCGCGCGATCGTGTTGCGCGTGCCGGTCTGATTCAAACCTTTGCCGAATTCGCGGCGTTCCTGATAAATGAGAGACGGATTTAACCCGGAAAATGAAGCGGCGCTTTTAATCTTCCGGTCGGGTATTAAATGCCTCATTAATTCGTGTGATTCCATATAGTTAAAAGTTCCTTGTAAAAAAAGTGGTTGCAATTACAAAGGTTTATTGCAATTGCTAAAATTGGGCGAAAAAATCTAGGCTTGACGCGGACGGTCAAAATCCTAAAAAAAATTTAAGCGGCTTGTTTGAGCCGGACTTTCGGTGCGAAATGCGCTGGACGCGAGAGGCTTAAACCGAACTCGGCATTAACCTGTTCGGCAAGCGTCGGATACCAGCGGCGTTCATAAAATAAATCTGAAAGCATTTGTTGCAGCGAACTCTCGGACGCATTCGTGCGCGGCGCAAGTTGCCGCGCCATTTCCGCAATGGTCAAGTCCTTATCAATTAAGAATTTCTTGATTTGTTTGGTGTTCATTGTTATTATTTCCTTACTTTGATTTCAAAGCATTTACTTATGGATGAATTAGTTTTAGAAACCAAAATTTCTGAGATCGGCAGTTTTGACGAGGATGAATTGGGGCGACAAGGTTTTGTTGATGTCCAATTTCACCTTCGTAATAAAAACGATTGGTCTGATAAACGTGGCGTTGCCAATGTGCGCATTTTTTTTACCGATGCCGAGATGACTTTCAATCAACTCAATAAAGAAGCTCGCCATTACGCTGTAATTGTTTTAAGACAGATGCTAGAGCTTTCTGAAT
>CADEFG010001011.1 GCA_902826505.1 uncultured Acidobacteriota bacterium | reverse complement strand
AAATCCTCGGCAAAGGCGGACTCGATAAAATGACGGCGCGGATCGGCGGTTCGGGCGCGAACGGTTCGACTTCGCGCGACCGCACGAACTACTTGCAAACCGTCCCGAAAGACGCGCTCGAAAAAATGCTCTGGGCGGAAGCCGACAAGCTCGGCTGGTTTATCAACACCGTCACCGAACCGGTGCTGGCGAAGGAAAAACAGGTCGTCAAGAACGAAAAACGCCAGAGCGTTGACAATAATCCGTACGGTCACACGCAATATGTGATCGATAAAGCGCTTTACCCGGAAGATCACCCGTATAATTGGCAGGTCATCGGTTCGCTCGAAGATTTGGATAATGCGACGCTCGCGGACGTCAAGGAATTTTTCCGCCGCTGGTATGTGCCGAATAACGTGACCCTGATCGTCGCGGGCGATTTCGATCCGGCGCAGGCAAAAAAATGGGTCGAAAAATATTTCAGCGAGATCAAGCGCGGCGCAGACGTTCAGCCGTTGCCAAAACGCGCGGGAAATGTCGCCGAAACCGTCAGATTTTATCACGAAGACAATTTTGCGCGGCTGCCCGAACTGACTTACGCGTGGGGAAGCGTCGAACAATTTCATCCCGATTCCTACGCGCTCAATGTTTTGACCGAATATCTTTCAAACGGCAAAAAAGCGCCGCTTTATCAGGTTTTGGTCGAAGATAAAAAACTGACCTCGAATGTCGCGATGTTCAATTTCGATTCCGAAATTGCCGGACAAGTGCAGTTATCGGTGCGCGCTTTTCCCGACAAAGATCTGGACGAAGCCGCCAAAGCGATTGACGAAGCCTTCGCGAAATTTGAAAAAGACGGCATTTCGGAAAAGGATTTAAACCGCATCAAGGCGGGACAGGAAACCCAGTTTTACGGTTCGCTGGCGAGCGTTTTGGGCAAAGGCGCACAGCTTGCACAATACAATTATCTGACGGGTAATCCGGGTTTTGTCGAAAAAGACATCAATAATATTCTGGCGGTCACGCCGGCGGACGTAAAGCGCGTTTACGAAAAATATATCAAGGGCAAAAATTTTGTCGCGACGAGTTTTGTGCCGAAAGGCAAAATGAATCTGGCGCTCGAAGGTTCGAAACGCGCGGAAGTCGTCGAAGAAAAGATCGTGCAGGGCGCGGAACAAGAAGTTGATCCGACCAAAAACGCGGAATATCAAAAAACGCCTTCGAGTTTTGACCGGAGCGTCGAGCCGCCCTACGGCGCGGCGCCCGAAGTCAAGATTCCGGCGATCTGGGAACAGAAACTTGCCAACGGCTTGCGCGTTTACGGGATTGAAAACGCGGAAGTTCCGCTCGTTCAATTCGAGATCGCCGTTGACGGCGGACTGCTTCAGGAAAACATCAATAAAACAGGCGTTTCAAACTTGATGGCGCGGATGATGACGCAAGGCACGGCGCGCAAAACGCCGTCGGAACTCGAAGACGCGATCCAGCAATTGGGCGCTTCGATCAATGTTTTTGCGGGCACGGAAGACCTTCGCATCGGTGTCACGACGCTCGCCAAAAACTATGACGCGACGCTCGCGCTGGTTGAAG
>CADEFG010001010.1 GCA_902826505.1 uncultured Acidobacteriota bacterium | reverse complement strand
GTTTTGCCGTTTTCCCAAACTTTTTGACCGTTTACCCAGACAATCTCGATGCCTTCGGACAGGGTTTGCGGCTGTGCGAAAGTCGCGCGGTCGATAACTTTGTCTTGATCGAATAAAACGAGGTCGGCTTTGAATCCTTTTTTGATCAAACCGCGATCTTTGAGTCCCAACCGCGCGGCGGGAAACGCCGCCATTTTGCGGACGGCTTCCGAAAGCGAAAACCAGTTGTTTTCGCGGACAAAACGACCTAAAACGCGCGTAAAAGTTCCCGTGCCGCGCGGATGACGGCTGCCGATTCCGCCGTCGCTCGAAACCATTGTCCAGGGTTGCTGGTAAAACGCCTTGACGTCCGCTTCGTTCATCGAATTGCAGACCACGCCCGCACCGCCGTCCTTGACGATCTGGATATAAACATCGACCGGCGACGTGTTTTGCCGGCGGGCGATCTCTTCCAAAGTTTTGCCATCGTAATCGCGATGCGCCGCGCAGCTCGTGATCAAAACCTTATCCGCGCCGCCGACGTTCTGCAAGCCTTTTTCGACCTCGGCGCGGTCGTCGTGTTTCCGGCTCGGCACCAAAACCGTAATCGTCGAAGCCCAAGCCGTGTAAGGATAAACGTCCGCCGTCACATCGAAACCGTTTTTACGCTCGGTTTCGATCAGCGCGATCGCTTCGGCGGATTTTCCCCAAACGTTGCGGTTGCCCGCCTTGATATGCGAAATCTGGACGGGGATTTTCGCGTCCTGACCGATTTTTATCGCTTCGCGAATTGCGTCCAATAAACCTTCTTCCTCGTCGCGCATATGCGTCATATAAATTCCGCGATATTTGGCGGCAATCCGCGAGAGCGCGATCAATTCGTCGGTCGAAGCCGAAAAACCGACATCGTATTCAAGCCCGCTCGAGAGACCGAACGCGCCGTCCTTCATCGCCGTTTCGATCAATACCAGCATTTTCGCCAGTTCTTCGGGCGTTGTTTGACGTTTGTAATCATTGTTCATCACTTCTTCGCGTAATGATGCGTGACCGATAAACGCCCCGACATTGGGCGCCACCCGTCCCTGCAATTTGGCGAAATATTCGCTTAAAGGAAAAGGCGAACCGCCGTCGGGACCGACCAAAACGGTCGTGATTCCTTGCGAAACCTGATTCGCCGCCGTGCCTTCCGCCAGCAAACCGCTTTCCGAATGATTATGAATATCAATAAAACCCGGCGCGAGAATCCGACCGTTCGCATCCACAACCGTTTCGCCCGTCTTTGCTTTGACCTGACCGATCTTGACGATTCTTTCGCCCGCGACGCGCAGATCGCCGCGAAACGCCGCTTTGCCGCTGCCGTCAACGATCATCGCATTTTTGATGACAAACGAACCCGTTTGCGCCGAAACAAAAGAAATCAGTACAAACGTCCAAACAAATACCAAAGAAATTTTCCGACAAGTCTTTTTCATACAGCAAATAATAAGCGAATTGCCCTAATCAGTCCAACTTACTAAAATAGAGCTTAAATTTATGAGTAAAAAGTAATCCGGTGTAAAATCGGCAACAATATATGTTTAGCGAAAGACAAAAAA
>CADEFG010001009.1 GCA_902826505.1 uncultured Acidobacteriota bacterium | reverse complement strand
AGTGATTGTTTGCGGGTATTACTGGAAAGTGACAGAGAGATAAAGGTGCTTGATATTGTTGGCACAAACTCTGAGTTAATGCGAAAAGTTTCCCGAAACACCCCGAACGTAGTTTTGATTTGCTTAATGGAGGATGAGGGTAAAAATATTGATATCATAACCGATTTATTCAAGGTTGCTCCCCACACAAAAGTGGTAATTTTATATACTCCAAATAGCCAACTAGATCAGCCTGAAGCCTTAAAACAAGGTGTCACCGGGATTGTTGGAACCAATCAAAACTTCCGAACTTTGACTAGAGCAATCAGACAGGTCTCCGAAGGCGAGGTTTGGTTAAATCAAAAACTTATTGCCCAACTCCTCGGCGGAGATTTTTATGTTGAAAATGGCAAATCAAAATCCAGTAAAGGGTTGTATAAAGAAGATGATTTAACCAATCGCGAACATGAAATAGTCAAATTGGTCGGTCTGGGAATGAATAATAAAGAAATTGCTAAGAAATTGTATATTTCCGAAGCGACCGTCAGGCATCATCTGAGTTCGATATACAGCAAGTTATATATCGAGGACCGGCTGAATTTAGCTATTTTTGCCTATCAGCGAGGAATTGTTCAACCGCCGGTCAAATCATTTTAATTACGAATTAGTGAATAAATTGAAAGGCTTTTTTTCGGCTAAACATTTATCCCTTAATTAGGCACAAATGTTTAGTGGGGAGTAGGAAAATTATAGAAATTCTTTAAAGAAAGATTGTCTATTTATTCGATTTGAAACTGACTTAAAAATTGTAAATTTTTCACATACTAATATATTACCAAAACGAGCTTTTAAACCGAGATATTTAGTTGCTGAAATTTGGGACGATGTAACTAATCGAGTTTTTAAGTTTGATTACCAATTAATTTTATATTGAAAAGCGAAAAAAATTCAATTATTCAAATTATTTGGAAAGAAAGGAAGTTTTAGCTTTCGGAGAGCGAAAAAAATATTATGGAAGCAAAAAAAGAAATTAAGATTATGGTTATCGGCGATTTTTTGATTTTCCGAAATGGTTTGAGGTTACTGCTTGAAACTGAAAAAAGTTTCAAGGTCTGCGGCGAAGCAGCCGATCTACTGGAAGCCGCAATTATAACCAACAAAACCAAACCCGATATCATGTTGATTGACTCGGCTGAAATTGATAATGGTAATTTTGATTCTTTTCTTTCCGCGCATCCATACTATATTCCGGTTTTAGTTCTGACAAATTCGCGCCATATAGATAAGCATCAAAAATATTTAATGCTCGGAGTTGACGGACTTTTTTCCAAAGAAAAAAACGCGGATGCGCTCTTTAAGGCAATCAAACAGGTTAGCGAGGGCGGGATTTGGTTTGAACGCAAATTGATGAGCGACACTATCAAGCAATTGGTCAGTGAAAAAAAATCGCTGCCCGAAAAACTTTATTCATACAATTGTGCCGTTTTAACCGAGCGTGAGCGCGAAGTTCTGATGCTTATTTGTAAGGGCATGAAAAATAAAGTGATTGCCGAAAATCTTTTTATAACCGAAACAACCGTCAGACACCATTTAACATCAA
>CADEFG010001008.1 GCA_902826505.1 uncultured Acidobacteriota bacterium | reverse complement strand
AAGTATTTAGAATCTCGGTCAATACAAAGAAAAGGTTCCCGCAAAGAAGCAAAGGCGCCAAGTTAAGAAGTTATGAAAAATTAAAAAACGGAGTAATAAATCATAAAAGCAAAGTATCTTTTTACAATCCTAATTATTTTTCGTCTCCGGGAATTATTTTTTTCGAATCGGGAATTTTCGTTATATGATGAGGGTTAAAAACCAAAATTGCTCGAAATTATTATGAAAAAAATTATCTGTTCCATTTTTTTGGTGATGTTTTCTTCTGTGGTCGGTTTTTCACAGACCCCGACGCCGACGGTTAATCCGGCGCCAACGCCGGACGGAGATACCGATGTCGTTAAAATAACGACGACCTTAATTCAATTAGATGTGACGGTGACGGATAAAAACGGCAAAATCGTCAACGGTTTAAAACCCGAAGATTTTGAGATTTTTGAAAACGACAAAAAACAGACCATTTCAAACTTTTCGTTTATCAATTCGGTTCCGGAAAAACAGGCGATCCAATCCTCAACACCAAACAAACTTGCCGCGCCGATTGCAACCGTCGAGCTTCGCCCGGAACAGGTTCGCCGAACAATTGCGCTCGTCGTTGACGATCTGGGATTATCGGCGGAAAGCATTCATTCGGTGCAAAAGGCTTTGAAAAAATTTGTTGATGAGCAGATGCAGCCGAATGATCTGGTCGCAATTATCCGCACGGGCAGCGGAGTCGGGTCGCTTCAACAATTCACTTCGGATAAAAATCAGCTTTATGCCGCGATTGAAAAAATTCGTTGGAATCCGATCGGACGCGCCGGCGTCGGGGCATTTACACCGATCGAACCGACTTTGCAGGAGCTTATTCAAGCGAACAGCTCGATTCCGAGCCGCGCCGGTTCGATGGCGGGCACGATGGACGCCCAGCTCGAGGCTGAAAAAGACCGCATCGCCGTTTTCAACGAACTCCGCGAAGACCTTTTTACCGTCGGGACACTCGGCGCCATCGGCTTTGTCGTCAAAGGAATGAACGATCTGCCCGGCAGAAAGTCGATCATGCTTTTTTCAGACGGTTTTTCATATTGCACGACGACCGATACGAAAAAAGACGCGGCGCGCTGTACAAAAATGGAGGAAGCGTTAAAACAACTGACCGATCTCTGCAATCGCGCCTCGGTCACGATCTATACGCAGGATGCGCGGGGATTGACCCCGACCGGACTGACCGCTCAGGATGTGCCGGTGTCGCTGCCGAACTCGCTCCAGCAAGGACTCCGGACGCGGACGGATGAATTACAGAATAAACAGCAAGGTTTGGCATTTTTGGCGCAGGAAACGGGCGGACGGGCGGTTTTCAATAACAATGACCTCAATCTCGGTTTGGCGCAATTGCTCGAAGACACGAAAGGCTATTATTTGATCGGTTATCAACCGGATTCCGATGCTTTTGATGCTAAAACGCGCCGTTTTAATAAATTGACCATCAAGGTCAAACAAGCCGGGCTCAACGTCAGTTATCGAAGCGGCTTTTTTGGCGTTGCCGATTCGGACATTCGCCGCTCGGCGCCGCAAAGCGAAACTCCGTTGCAGCAAATTCTCAA
>CADEFG010001007.1 GCA_902826505.1 uncultured Acidobacteriota bacterium | reverse complement strand
ATCAAAAACAGCGCAATCGGAACGACGATTAAGAGTCTTTCCGAAGCTCTTTGCAGATTCTCAAAAGTTCCGCCCCATTTCAGATAATACCCGGGCGGCAAACTCACCTCTTTTTCGATTTTCGCCTGCGCTTCCTCGACGAACGAGCCGATGTCGCGCCCGCGCACGTTAAGTTCAACGCCTATCCGTCGGCGCGTGTCTTCGCGGGAAATCTGCGCCGCGCCTTCAACCAAAGCGATGTCGGCGACTTGCGACAAAGGAACTCGTGCGCCGTTCGGCGCGGTCAGCAGCAAATTTTTTATCGAGTCAACATTTTTCCCGGATTCTTCGTTTAAGCGAACCACTAAATTAAAGCGTTTTTCACCTTCAAAAACTTGTCCGGCTTCCTTTCCGGCGACCACCGATTCAACCATATCGTTGACATCTTCGACGTTCAGACCGTAACGCGCAATCGCGGCGCGGTCGGGTTTGATTTGAAGCTGCGGCAGTCCGCTCGTCGCTTCCGCCTTGACATCTTCCGCGCCCTGCACGGTTTGGACGGCGCGCACGATTTCATCGCCTTTTTCTTTCAAAACGTCCAAATCATCGCCGTAAAGTTTGATGGCGACATCCGAACGCACACCCGAAATTAATTCCGCGACGCGCAGTTCAATCGGCTGCGAAAAACTGACGATGACCGCCGGCACGCGCTCTTCCAAAGCCTTCGACATTTTTTCGATCAGCTCGGTTTTATCTTTCGTCGTCGTCCATTCATCGTGCGGCTTCAAGGCGACATACAAATCCGAAAAATCAACGCTCATCGGGTCGGTCGCAACTTCGGCGCGTCCGGTTTTGGAAATCACGGTTTTAACTTCCGGGAATTCCATCAGGACTTTTTCAACCTCAGTTGCCGTTTTGATTGATTCTTCTAATGAAATACTCGGCAGACGCTGAATTTGCAATGCCAAATCGCCTTCATCGAGACGCGGAATAAATTCCGAACCGAGATACGGGAAAATCGCGCCCGAAATAAAGACCAGCGCGACGGCAATCGCCAGAGCCTGCGCGCGCCAGCGTCCGACAAATGCAAAAGCGGGAATATAAAGTTTCTTCGCCCAGCGAATCAAAAAACTTTCTTTTTCCGAAACCTTACCGCGCAGAATTAAGGTCATCATTGCCGGAACGTATGTCAAAGATAAAATCAATGAACCCAAAAGCGCGAAAATAACTGTTAGAGCCATCGGCACGAACATTTTCCCTTCGATGCCGCGCAAGGACAGAATCGGCAGATAAACGATGGCGATAATGGCGACGGCGAAAACGACCGGACGCGCCACTTCGAGACACGCTTCCAAAATCGTCCGTTCGGGCGGCTCGTGGGATTTATGCTCCTGCGCTTCGGCGCGACGGCGACGCTGCTGGAGACCGCGTCGCCGCCCAACATGCTCAAGATCATCGAGACCTACAAGGCGACTGTTTGCTTCACCGCGCCGACCGCCTATCTCGCGATGCTGAAGGCGGCGGACGAGGGCGCCGACATCTCCAGCCTGCGCATCGCGGTCTCGGCCGGCCAGACGCTGCCGGCGCCGGTCTACGAGAAGTGGATCGCC
>CADEFG010001006.1 GCA_902826505.1 uncultured Acidobacteriota bacterium | reverse complement strand
TTCGAAGCTTACGAGGCGCGCGTGCGGAATTATGTCGATCAACAGAGCGTTTATATGTCGGCGCTCATTCAGCTCAGCGTCGATATGCAAAAAGGCGGTGTGATGATCTCGAAAGACCCGTTTGACGCGGAAAACATAAACTCGGTTTATATCAGCGCGGTTTGCGGCCATAATTCAAAAATCCCCGACAACAACGGCATTCCCGAACAGGTTTTGTTTAATCCGCGATCGAATTCGGTGATCGTGATGACGCTTTCGCAGCAGGAAAATTCGCTCAAATTTGACGCTGGCGGCGGTCTGGTCGAAACGCCCGACAGCTGCGTGGGCAAACAAACCAAGCGTGTTTTGACCGATTTGCAGACGCGCCAGTTAGCGAAGATCGCCCTGAATATCCGGCGGATTTTCGGCAATCGCGCCGAGCAGGACATCGAATGGGGAATTATGAACGGGCGGATTTATGTCGTGCAGGCGCGTCCTTATATCGAGAAGAAATAATTTTGGGTTTCGGAGTTCGAACTTTAAGTTTGAACTCTCAACAAATAATATGAAAAAAATCGTAGTTTTAAGTTTAGCGGCATTGATTTTTGCGGGTTGCAGCGATGCCAGTCAGTCGAGCGCCAACACCAACACGGCGACGACCGCGCAAAATACAAATAACAGATTGACGGTGACGAGCCATTCGAGCGATAAAGCGCCGCCGCTCAATTCATCAAATTCGGCGTCTTCGTCAACGCAGTCGCCGATGTCAAATGCGATCGATGTCACGGAAATGACGGCGAAGATCGAGAAAGCCGACAAGGAATTGAAAGCCAAACCGGCAGACGCGAAGGCAAAAGAAACGCTTGCCGCCGCTTATTTCGAACGCGCTTTTGCCTTAACGAAAGCGGCGCAGTATCGCGCGGCGCTCGGTGATTTTCGCAAAGGTTTGAAACTCAACCCGGACGACAAAGAAGCCAGGGATATGCACGACCAGATCATTGAAATTTTCAAAAGCATCGGGCGCGAACCGCCGAAAGAAGGCGAAGAACCGCCGCCGATGCCGTTCAAAAAGGACGCGGCAGCGACCAACAAAATGACCTCCCAATAATTTGAGGTTTGTATGAAAAAGAAATTTTTGCCGGCGTTTGTTTTTATTTTGGCGCTGTTCGGCGCGACGAATCTTTTTGCCCAAAAAGCACAGCGAATTACGTTCAAAAGCGGCGCGAAACAAGCGTTCGCGACCGGAAATTTGAACGGCTATCGCGGCAAAAGAGTTTTTGTCATTCGCGTTCGGCGCGGGCAGACTTTAACCACCGAACAGATCAAGAGCGATTCGTCGAACCGCTACATCACCGTTTATCTGAAAGCCCCGAACGGCGCCGACGTGTCGGATTCGGACGCTTCGTGCAACAACCGCAAACGAGTTTCGCCGACGCGCGCCGGCGATTACCGGATCGAAGTCGTCGAATGCCGCAAAGCCGACGCGTGGCGCGGAAGTTTTCGGCTGAAAGTTCGCGTTGATTAAAAAGTTTTGCGCATTTGATTATTTATGGTTCCATTCGGACTTACGGCAGAACAATTTGTTGCCAGATATAGAAAATGTTTGGAAA
>CADEFG010001005.1 GCA_902826505.1 uncultured Acidobacteriota bacterium | reverse complement strand
CCGGGCGAGCGCGATTTTTTCTATCGCAACAACGGGAGCGGAATATTCGAGGAAATCGCCGCCAAGATCGGCGTTGCAGACGATAAAAAATACTACGGACTCGGCGCGATCTGGGGCGATTATGATAATGACGGCTGGCTCGATCTCTACGTTGCCGACGATGGCACGCCGAATTATCTTTATAAAAACAACCGCGACGGCACGTTTTCGGATGTCGGATTTGCGACCGGCACGAGCTACAGCGGCGCGGGCGTCGAGCAAGGTTCGATGGGCGTTGCCTGGGGCGATTATGATCTGGACGGAAAACTCGATCTGTTCGTAACGAATTTCGACAACGAACATAATACGCTTTACCGAAACTTGGGCGCGAAAGGTTTTCTCGATGTTTCGATGGAATCAAAGGTCGGCGCGGTGAGCCTTCCGTATGTCGGTTGGGGAGCGGGTTTTGTCGATTTTGATAATGACGGCTGGCTCGATCTGCTGGTTTTGAACGGACATGTTTATCCGCAGATCGAACTGATCCAAAGCAAAACGCAGATGGGTTTCCGGCAGCATTTTCTGCTTCATCGAAATCTTGGCAACGGTACGTTTGAAGATGTCACGGAAAGCTCGGGGCTGAAAAATCTTCCGCTTTTATCGCGGCGCGGCGCGGCGTTCGGCGATTTGAATAACGACGGTTCGGTCGATGCGGTCGTCACGAATCTGGGCGAGGTTCCGACGGTTCTGCTCAATACGAGCGCGGGCGGTAATCAAAGCGTGATCTTGAAATTGACGCAAGCAAAAACAAACCGCGAGGCGATCGGGGCGCGCGCGGTTTTGAAAACCAATAAGCGCTCGATGATGCAAAATGTCGAAGCGGGCGCGAGTTATTTGTCGCAAAACGATTTTCGTCTGCATTTCGGTTTGGGCAAAGACGAAAAGATCGAAGCGCTCGAAATTCGTTGGAGCGACGGCAAAACGGAAACCGTCACGGGCGTTTTGCCCGATCGAATAAATTTTATTACGCAGGACAAGGGCGTCACCGAAACCCGCGCGTTTCGGGGTAATTAATCAGAAATTTTGGAGGTTAGTTTTATGAAAAAGTTAAATTTGGCAGCGCTTTTTATATTTTTATGTGCGCTTTCAGCGAGTGTTTACGGGCAATTAATGCCGCCCGGAGCTTCGGATAAAAATCTCGATGACCGGAATGTCAAAGACCGTTCGATCGAACTCGATAAAGTTAAGCGGGACGCGGAAAAATCCGACAAGAACAAGCAGCAGACCGATCAGGTCGCCGAGTTGAAATTTAAAGAAATCAAAGAGGATTTTGAAAAAATTCAAATGATGCAGGACGGCATCATTACCATTTACACAAAAAGCAAACAGATCGATTACGCGAAAATTTCGGGCAATGCGGGCGAGATCAACAAAAGCGGAATGCGTTTGAAAGCAAATCTTTTTGCGGTCGCGGAAGAACCGAAGACTTCGAAAAAACCAAAGGAAAAGAAAAAGGAATCGAATCTCGCGGAAGAAACAAAAGTCGTCGAACAGCCTTTGCCGACCGATGTCAAAACTTTGATCGTCGAGATGGACAACACGTTAGCGGCGTTTGTCGGTAAT
>CADEFG010001004.1 GCA_902826505.1 uncultured Acidobacteriota bacterium | reverse complement strand
AAATATTGCGGAAAATGGCGGCGCTCTCGAAATCGAAATTTCCGACCAGATTTCAAAAAGGGCGGAAGCGAAAATCCGGCGCGAAGTCCGGCATATTTTGAGATTGGACGAAAATTTTGACGAATTCTATCATTTGACCAAAAAAGAAAAACGGCTCGCCTGGGTCGCCAAATTAAACGGCGGCAGACTGCTCCGGTCGCCGACGGTTTTTGAAGATCTGGTCAAAACGCTCTGCACGACGAATTGTTCGTGGAGTTTGACAAAAAATATGGTCAGGAATCTGGTCGAAAAGCTCGGCGCCGAATCTTCGGACGGCAAACGCGCTTTTCCGACCGCCGCCGCGATGGCAAGCGTGACGGAGGAATTTTACCGCAACGAAATTCGCGCCGGTTATCGCTCGCCGTATTTTGCGGAACTTGCGGAGCGCGCGGCAAGCGGAAAATTGAATCCCGAAACGTGGCTCGATTCCGAATTGCCGACGAAGGAACTAAAAAAGGAAATGAAAAGCGTCAAAGGTGTCGGCAATTACGCGGCGGAAAATCTTCTGAAACTTGTCGGACGCTACGACGGGCTCGCGCTCGATTCGTTTTTGCGCGGCGAATTTTACAAACGTCATAATGACCAAACGGTTTGCGACGACCGGCAGATCATCGAATTTTACGAGAAGTTCGGCGATTGGCGCGGGCTTGCGATCTGGTGCGATATGACCGAAAAATGGTTTTAGGTTTTAGGTTTTGGTCTTTCGCAAATCGAATAAAATGATTAAATTAACGTCAGGAAGCCAAAGACAAAAGACCAAAGACGAAAAACAAAACTCCTTTTTGCATAATAATTTACAGGAAAATATTTTTAATTTTTTTTGAAAATTTCTTCGACTTTTTGAAATTCTTCGGCGTCTGAATAAACGAGCGAAGGGAAATCGTTCGGGATTAGGAAGGAATAATTTTAGTTTATAGAGAATAAATTGGAGAGAGAAAAAATGAAAAAATACTTTGTAAATATGTTTGTCGGATTGGCGGCAGTTTTGATGGTTTTGACGTTGGCGGGCGAGGGCAATGCGCAGCGCCGCGAATCGCGGAATCGTTTGATGTCGAAAGCGCAGGTCAAACAGGTCGTCAACCGCGTCGAAGACCGCGTTGACAATTTTGTCAGAAATTTCGACCGTTCGCTCGATAACAGCCGTCTGAACGGCTCGAACCGTGAAGATTGGCTCAATAATCGCGCCAAAGACCTGGAACGCGCGACGGACGAGCTTTCACGTGAATTTCAGCGCCGCGATGCGTGGATCGAAAATAAGGACGAAGTTCGCAAATGTTTGAATATCGCTTCGGACATTGACCGCAATATCCGAAATCGCCGGTATGGATCGCGAACCGAATCGAATTGGTCGCGGGTCCGTTATGAACTGAACACTTTGGCGGACATCTACAACCTGCCGAAAGTCGGCTCAAATTCATACCGGTAGTTAATCGAATTAATTATAAAAATGAGCGGGGCAGACTTTTTTGGAAAAGTCTGCCCCGTCGTGTTTGAGGAAAAGATTTAAAGAACAAAAAGGGGAAGTGATGAGTGCCAAAACAGAAATTTTATCGGAACAGGAAATAAAACAA
>CADEFG010001003.1 GCA_902826505.1 uncultured Acidobacteriota bacterium | reverse complement strand
TCTGATTTTTGATAACCAACAACCGATAACTTTTTGATTTCAACGTCGGGAAACGAACCGCGTCCGAAAAAGACGTGCTTGGCGAATTTTTGTCCAAGGTTTCCACGCAAAAAGCTAAAGCCCAATTCCAAAAGTCTTTGATTCATAAAAGTTTTGATAATTCGGCGCATCCAAAGCCGCGAAATGAATCTGGCGCGAAAAAGTTCGCCCGAATAGTTCAATAAAACTTTGGCGTCATCCGTTTGCAGTCGTTCCCAAACAATTTCCGCCGCAAACTTTGAAAGCCTTAGGGCAGGATCGAGTCCGCCTGCGGTCAGCGGCGAAACCGCGCCTGCCGCATCGCCGATCAAAATTCCGTTTTCGCTGGCAATGCGCCGCAAAATTCCGCCGACCGGAATTCGTCCGCCGCGTGTTTCCTTGGGTTTCAAATCTTTCAAATCAAAAAGATCTTTTGTCTTTTCCTTAAATGATTTTAACGCCTGGCGCGGATCAAAATAAGCGGGGTAGCCACCAACCCCGATGTGGATATCCTCACCGTCGTCGGCAATCCACGCCAGATAACCGGGCGCGAGCTCGCCGTCGAGAAAACAATGCAAACGCGGTTCGCCGTTGGTATCTTTTGAATGAAAAACTTCTTCGTAGCCGACGATCCATTCCTTGTTTTCATCAAGCCGCAAATCTTTGGCGACGCGCGAACTGGCGCCGTCCGCGCCGATCAGAACTTTTGTTCTAACCGAATAGCCTTCGCCTCTTTTTTCGAGTTTGACGAGGGTTTCGCCGTTTAAAAGTTCCGCGCCTTTATACGAAGTCGCCCGCGCAAACCGGACGCCGTCGGCGACTGCCGTCTGCAAAAATTCGTCGTAGATCAAACCCATTTTGCCGACGCGAAACTCGGCTTTTTCGCTTTCGAGATCGATTGATTTCAAACTCGGCGAATAAAGCGCGACATTTTTGATCGGTTTGCCAAGCGCGCCGTCGGGAAATTCGAAATCTTCAAACGTTTTCCGCACAAAAATTCCGGTCGTGTGAACGCCTTTAGCCAAATCGCTTTTGCGGTCAACGAGCAAAATTTTTGCGCCGCGCTGTGCTAACAGTCTGGCGCATTGCAATCCGGCAAGTCCGGCTCCGATAATGACGACGTCATAATTTTTCATAAATTCTAGTCCATCCGCCCCGTTTCTCTATCTTCGATATTTTCACCGGTTATTTCTTGATAAATTTCGGCGACCATCCTAGATTTTTCGCTTTCTTTCGGCAAACGATGGTAAATTAAAACCAAATTGTCGAAGTTCACAAGCGGCGATAAATATTTAAGTTTTCGCGATTCGGCATAAACGGTTTGGGCATCGCCGTTTTCAATATTCGTAAAGGAGTTTTTAATTTCGCTGTTGATCGTACACGCGAGCGACGCGCTGAAAATTATTCCGAAAGCAAAGGCGTACACACGCACGCTTTTGGCGAGAACTATTTTTGAAGCGTGAAGCGCTCGAAAAGCGTTTCGCAGATAAATTATCGAGGTAAAAAGCGGCGTAAAACCAAGCACGCCGATTAAAATCATCAATCCGAGCAAACTCAAAGGAAAAAGCACAATCCCGACCGCGAGCGAAATCAC
>CADEFG010001002.1 GCA_902826505.1 uncultured Acidobacteriota bacterium | reverse complement strand
TCTCAAAATCGAAAGGCAAAACCGAATGTTCGGCGCTCTGTAGTTCAACTATCATTTGCAACAGATCAAACTTTCATTTCAAACAGCGTAAAACGCAAAGGATTTATTATAACTTCTGAGTTTACGGTGTCAAACCGCTAGCCGATTCAATTTTTGAAATTCAAAGCTCAAAGCTTGATTTTCGAGCCGACCGCCGCGTCCAAATTGTTAAAACCTTTTTCCTTTAAGATCTTTTGCAAACCCGTATTTACCGCGCGAGCAAACCCGACGCCCTCGTAAATAAAACCCGTGTAAGCCTGGATCAAACACGCGCCCGCCGCAATCTTTTCAAATGCGTCCGTCGCATTAAAAATTCCGCCGACCCCGATCACGGGCAGTTTTCCGTTTGAATATCGGTAGATTTTTCCGATCACGTCGTTTGAAACTTTCTGCACAGGTTTGCCGCTCAAACCGCCGGTTTCATTGATGTTCGTTTGAAGATTTTCTCTTTTAACGGTCGTGTTCGTCGCAATGATTCCGGCAAGATTCAATCTTTGCGCAATATCGACGATCGCTTCGATCTCGGCTTCGGACAAATCCGGTGCGATTTTAACGAGCAGCGGTTTTTTGAAAAGTTCCTGATTTCTTTGTTGCAACGCGCTCAATAATTCTTCGAGATTTTCCGCTTTTTGAAGCTCGCGCAAATTCGGCGTGTTGGGCGAAGAAACATTGACGGCGATGTAATCCGCAACCTCGGAAGCCAGATCAAAACTTTTTAAATAATTTTCGATCGCTTCCTCGTTCGGGACATCTTTGTTTTTGCCGATATTGACGCCGAGAATGCAATTCGGTTGGAGTTTCTTCAATCTTTCGACGACTTTTTTTGTGCCTTCGTTGTTAAAACCGAGTCGATTGATCAAGGCTTGGTCTTCGGGGAGCCTGAAAAGACGCGGCTTTTCGTTTCCCTTTTGGGGATTAAAAGTGACGGTTCCGAC
The DNA here is from genome assembly GCA_902826505.1 of uncultured Acidobacteriota bacterium. Lineage (GTDB taxonomy): Bacteria > Acidobacteriota > Blastocatellia > Pyrinomonadales > Pyrinomonadaceae > JAFDVJ01. The sequence goes on along the minus strand of CADEFG010001002.1, from coordinate 643 downwards.
CTCGACAAACCCGAAACCGAGCGCGGCAAGCTGATTGACGACGACGCCGTTTTTATCGAAACCGGCGGCAATGCCGAGCGGATTTTTGAATTTCAAACCGAATCTTTCAAGCTCGCCGAACGATGCTTCGGCAGCGAATCTTTGGGCGATGAAATCCTGCGCGAATTTAGCCCCAAGCCCGATTTTTAATGATTCAATGCCGATTTCGTGCGCCGTTTCGGGTGTGATGTTAAAAAGAAGCGGGCGAATGATTTTTTCGTAGATTTTCGACATTTAAAGTGTTAATAATATCAATTCAAGCTGAAAACTCTGAATTGATATTATTAACCTAACGCAAAATTTTGAAAAAACCGAAATTTGCCTTTTGCTTAACTAAGGAACAAACGCCGACGGCACAGGATTGTCGCCCGACGTTCCGAATTGCTGGATCAATAATCCGGCAGTCGAGCGATTGATGAACCAATTCGACCCTGACGGACGGAAGACCGCCGTGTCGAATTTACCGTCGCCGTCGTAATCGCCCGGCGTCGGAATATCGCCGGTCGTGCCGAAAAACACGCTGTAATAGCTCAGAGCTTCGCTCCCGAGGACAAACCATTCGCCCGTTGAAGGTCGCCAGAACGCCCTGTCTGCTTTTCCGTCG
>CADEFG010001001.1 GCA_902826505.1 uncultured Acidobacteriota bacterium | reverse complement strand
TGCTCTGCGACTTCGCGCCGTATATCACACAATACGGACAGGAAGATGCAATTTTAGTTCGCCGTCTGCGCGAAATCGCCTGGAAACTCAAATCCACCAAAACGACGATTCTGTTTGTCGGACCGAACTTCCCGGAATTGAAAACACTCGAAAAAGAAATCACCCAAATTGAACTGGAATTGCCGCAGGAAACGGAAATAGAAGAATCAATCGAATTGCAGCTCGAAAGATTAAAGGATAACGGATTGAGTATCAGATTGGAGACGGAAACCGAAGCCGCCTTGATGCAGGCACTTTTAGGTTTAACGGCGGGTGAAATTTCAAATGTCATCGCCAAGGCGGTGATTAGCTGTCAGGGCTTAAATGCCGATTCGATAAAAGTAATCTTGGAAGAAAAGAAAAACGTCATTCGCGGCAGCGGTTCGCTGACATATGTTCATCCCGAACCGGCGAACAATCTCGGCGGTTACAAAGAATTACGCAAAATTTTGGAACGGGCGGCTTACACTTTTAGTCCGCAAGCCAAACTAAGACACGTTGAGCCGTGTAAAGGCATTTTGCTGGTTGGTCTTCCCGGCTGCGGCAAAGATTTATGTAAGCGTGTCGCATCGGGCGTAACGAATCGCGCCCTGCTTGACCTTGATTTCGGCTCGATTATGGGCGAAGGCGGCGGCGTGATCGGATCAAGCGCGATGAGCATTAAACGCGCTCTGAATATTGCCGGCACGATAAAAGGGATTTTGGGAATCTCGGAATTTGAAAAAGCGGTGTCGGGAATGAAGTCGTCGAATAAAACCGACGGCGGCGAAACGGCGCGGACGATTTCTTATCTCTTAAATTGGATGCAAGACAACAAAGATGTGCTGGTTTTTGCGACTGCCAACGATGTTCGTGAACTCGAATCTGAACAGTTCCGCATCGGGCGGTTTTCTTATATTCATTTCGTTGATCTGCCAAATGATGAAGACCGACTGGAGATATTCAAAGTTCATTTAACTAAACGGTCTCTTATTCCAGAACAATTCGATTTGGACAAATTGGTTGATAAATCAAGCGACTTTAGCGGGGCAGAAATCGAAGGCGCGGTGAAAGATGGTGTGTTGGAAGCCTTTATTGACGGCGACCGTGAAGTTGGAACGAAGGATATTTTGAAAGCAATCGAAAACATTACGCCAACGGCGCAGATGATGAGCGAGAAAATCGAAGAGATCCGCAAATGGGCGCGAAATAACATTAAAGGTGTCGGCGCGGCTGTGAATCACTCGGCTTTGACGGGAAACAGTTCGCGGGCTATTGAAATTTAACAAAAAAAGTTTTTGGAGAATTATTTATGAGCAAATATATGTCTTTTGAATCGGAAACCTTTACTAATAAGGAACTTCTGGTCGAAGCCTTGAAGGTAATTGGTTTTGAAAATGTCACAGTTGGAACAGACCTTCTATTGCAAGGCTATGATAAACGCGATCAGAAATTAGCGGATGTCATTATTCGGAGAGATTCGGTCAAATCGTATCGGCTTTTGGGCGACATCGGCTTTCAGAAAACCGCCAAAGGTTATTCTCTGGTGGTTGATGATATGGATTTGGATTATCGCCTCGGAAGAGATTTTATTAAGCGTTT
>CADEFG010001000.1 GCA_902826505.1 uncultured Acidobacteriota bacterium | reverse complement strand
ATCCCGTTTTCTTCCAGTTTAGCGTAGGCGACAAATGCGCCGTCTGGCGAAATCGCCGGATTAAAGGTCGTAAAATTCGGCGTCAAACGCCTGAGCGAGATATTTGACGGCCGCGAAAATGGCGGCTCGGTATTCCCGCGCCGGTCAAACTGCGTCAAACTGAAAACGGCAACCAGCAATAAACCGAGCGCCGCCGCCAAATACCACGGATTCCAACCGAAAAACCATTTTCCGGCAGAACTAACTTGCGGCATTTCGGTAAAACTTGTCGAAGTTTCAATGATTTCGGCGGCGGCGCGGTCGGTACCGAAGATTTTTTCCTGCAAAGCCGTAAACCGCGGATCGGTGCGCAGAACATCGAGCGGCGGGTCGGATTTCAAGTAAATCAGCCAGTAGGAGCGTTCCTCAAAAGCCTTTTCGAGCCAATCGAGCGCGCCGTCGTAATCCTTTAAGCCGATCGCCAGCAACACGCGGTTGTAAGAAGTCACAAAACCCGTCTTTTCACGCTCGTCAAGTTCTTCAAGCACCGCTTCAACGGTTGCCCGGTTATCTGCCAAACCATTCACATAACCGAGCGCGGCAATTGAATCGCGGTCGTTGGAAATATCAACCGACGTTTCGATTTCGGCAATTGCTTCGGCGTATTTCCCTTGCGCGGCGCGTGTCAGACCGAGCCGGAAATGCGCCATCGAGTAGTTTTCGTCCGCAGCGATCACTTCACGAAAACATTCTTCCGCCATTGCAAATTGGCGCGAGTAATAAAACGGATAACCGCTGATGGTTTTGGTAATCAAAGATAACGGGTCGAGGTTGCGGGCGCGTTTAAATTCGGCGACCGACTCCTCGAAACGCCCGACGGCGGTCAGAAACATTCCGTATCGCTGATGCGCGTCCGGATAGCCGGTATTCAATTCGATCGCCCGCCGGAAGGCGTTTTCCGCCCCATCCCAATCCCATTCGTAAAAAAGTTTGACGACGCCGAGCGAGTTATAGGCTTTGGTGTAACCGTCATCAATTTCCAGCGCCTTGAGGGCGGCGGCTTTCGCCTGCGGGTAAGCCTCATGCGGGGTCAACGCACCGTAAAGCGATAACAGCGGATAGCAGTCGGCAAGACCGACGTAAGCCGGAGCAAAAGCCGGGTCAATTTCAATCGCCTCTCCGAAAAGCGCGGCGGCTTGCTTGATGGTTTCGGTCAGCCGTTTGTTTAAATAATAGCGACCTTTGATGTAGAGATCATAAGCCGCGCTGCTTTGCGTATAGCGTTTGGTCAAACGCGCTTGTTCTTCGCTCGATAATTTGACCCGCAAATTCTCGGAAATTTCGTTCGCGATGGTTTCCTGCAATTCCAAAACGTCCGACGCCAGCCGGTCGTATTGGGCGCCCCAAATATGCCAGCCGTTTGCTGTGTCAACGAGTTCGGCGCGGACGATCAAATGCCCGCCGTGCTGCAAAATTCTGCCGGTCAAAACCGCGCTCACGCCGAGCGCGCGACCGATTTCCTGCGGCGCGGCTTCCCGGTTTTTGTATTGAAAAACGGTGTGGCGGGCGACAACGCGCAGATGCGAAATCTGCGACAAACGATTAATGATGCTTTCGGTCACGCCGTCGCTCAAATATTCGGCGGTC
>CADEFG010000999.1 GCA_902826505.1 uncultured Acidobacteriota bacterium | reverse complement strand
AACCTTTTGAAGTCCAGATTCGCACCGAAGAAATGCACCATATCGCCGAAGAAGGCGTCGCGGCGCATTGGAAATACAAGGAAAGCAAGCTCGGCAAACAAGAAGAAGACGAAAATCTCGACGAACTTCGCAAAACCGTCGAAAAACTGCTTTTGCCGTTGGTTGAAAATACCAATGAAAACGAAGATTCCGAAGATTTTATTGAATCTTTGAAACTCGATCTTTACCCGAAAGATGTCTATGCCTTTACGCCGATGGGCAAAGTCATCCAATTGCCGCGCGGTTCGACACCGATTGATTTTGCCTATGCGATTCACTCGGAAGTCGGCGATACCTGTACGGGAGCGAAAATCGGCGGGCGAATCGTCCCGCTCAGAACCGAATTACAAAACGGCGACGTCGTTGAAATTTTGCGGACGGCAAATTCAAAACCTTCGCGCGATTGGCTCAATTATGTTATTACTTCAAAGGCGCGCAACCGGATCCGCCATTGGATTTCCGAACAGCAGCGCGCCGAATCGATCGATCTCGGACGCAAATTGCTCGAAAAAGAGTCTGACAAATTCCGCGTTTCGGCAAAAAAACTGCTCAATAATGAAGACGAATTAAAACGCATTGCCAATGAATACGGGCTCGGCAGAGGCGAAGATTTGCTGGCTTCGATCGGTTACGGTAAAACACTGCCGCGCAACGTTTTATCGAAACATCTCGGCGCGGAAAAATTTGCCGAACTCGATCCCGACAAGAAAAAAGAAACGACCTTGCAGACCGGTTTCAAAGCCGTCAAACGATTTATCGGGCTGGGCGAAGATGCGATCATCGTCAAGGGCGTCGATAATCTTCTGACGACGCGGGCGCGGTGCTGCAATCCGCTGCGCGGGGAACCGATCATCGGTTATATTTCGCTCGGCAAAGGCATCGTCGTTCATAACAAGAACTGCAAAAACGTCAAGTCTTTGATGGTCAATCGCGACCGCATCGTCGAAGTCGATTGGGCAAAATCTGAAAAAGAAGAGATTCAATCCGTGCGGTTGATGGTGACGACCGAAAACCGCACCGGAATGCTCGCCGGAATCACGAATGCGATCGCCGAGATCAAAACCGGCATCCGCGACGCCCGCGCCAATGTTTCAAAGGACGATATCGGTCTGGTCGAAGTGACGGTCGAGGTTTTCGACAAAAAACATCTCGATAAGGTGGTCAGTTCGATCGAGCAGGTTCCGGGCGTGATCGATGTCGAACGGGTAAATTCCTAAAAATCGAGATTCCGCCTTCCAAATTCCAAATTGTTTTGCTTTCAATCTGAAATCTGAAATCGGGAATTTGGAATTTCGGGTCGTTTCTGTTAAAATCAGCGTTTTGTTTGAATAAACGAAATAAAGGCTGGATAAACTGTGAAAGAAATTATTTCAACCGAAAATGCGCCGGGCGCGATCGGACCTTATTCGCAAGCCGTTAAAACCGGCGGCATGGTTTTTTGTTCGGGACAAATCCCGATCGATGTCGCGACGGGCGAATTCGTGTCAAATGATGTCGCGGAGCAAACCGAGCAGGTTTTGAAAAATCTGTCCGCGGTGCTCGAAGCTGCCGGCAGCGATTTGAACAATGTCGTCAAAACGACCGTGTTTCT
>CADEFG010000998.1 GCA_902826505.1 uncultured Acidobacteriota bacterium | reverse complement strand
ATCGCGGCGGCTTCGGTGTCGGGACATTTTCCGTCAACGGCGCGCGTGGACGCTCGAACAACTTTCTGATTGACGGAACCGAAAATAATGATGTTTCAGTTGCCGGTCAAGGCTTTCAAATAACCAACCAGGATGCCGTTCAGGAAGTTTCGGTTCAAACATCAAATTATGATTCGGAGTTCGGTCGGGCAGGCGGAGCGGTCGTCAATGTCATTACACGCTCGGGAACGAACGAATTTCACGGAACACTCGGTTTTGAATATGATTCCAGCGCGGATGACGCAATTACTGCCGCACAATCGCGTATTCAGGCGGTGATCGCTCGCGGTCGCCCATTATCCGTTACCCAGTTTGTTCCGTCGGCAACTTTCGGCGGTCCGCTTTTCTTACCTAATTTCGGTGAAGGTGTGCCGGTCTTTAATACCCGACGCGACAAAAATTTCTTTTTCGTTGCCTATGAAGAAACGCGCTTTCGTCAGCCGGGCGGTTCGGTGACTTTAATCGTCCCGACTGCCGCCGGTCGCGCCAGACTCCAACCATTTGCTGCCACCAATCCGAATGTGGCGGCTTATTTGGCAGCAACGGCGAATACGATTGCGCCGGTTGCCAACCGAGCGGCGATTTCGCTCGACAATACAACCACCGGCGGCACGCGCGGTACGGTTGAAAATGGAAGTTTTGATCGCCTTTTTTCAAGCACGACGACTACGAAACAATTCCAAATCAGGACCGATCACAGATTGAGCGAAAAAGATCAGCTTTCATTCCGGTTTCTCTCGGAAAAATCATTGTCCCCGAAAGGCGGAGTTGTCGGTTTTGAAGGGTTCGATGCGGATTTTGCCTCAAAATATTACAATTTTTTGATTTCTGAAACACATGTTTTTACATCTTCGACCACCAATGAATTGCGGCTTTCCTATAATCGGATTGATTTGGGTTTTCCGATTGCCGATGTTGACGGACCGGCAGGAACATTACCGCAAATAAACATTGCCAATTTAACTTCGCTCGGTGTTGACGCAACTTTCCCGCAAGGGCGGATTGCCAACAACTATCAAATTCAAGATACGGTCACGAAGATTTTCGGTGATCACACAATTCGCACCGGCATTGATTATTTGAGACAAATCTCAACTCAAACCGCGCCGGCGAACATTAGAGGATCAATAACTTACGCGGCAGGTGGAAATTTTACGTCGTTAGCTAACTTTGTTGATAATCTTGGCGGTTCCAACGGAACGGCGAGCCGTGTTTTCGGCAGTCCGGTTTATAATCCGACACTCAATCGTTTAGGCGTCTTTGGACAGGATCGCTGGAAAGTAACGAACGATCTGACCTTGACGATGGGTGTCAGATACGAATCCTTCGGAACACCGTTCAATTCACTTCGAACGCCCGCCTTCACAGGTCTTTTTAATGTGAATTCGGCAACACGCGTTGGACCCTATAGCCAGCCGAATCAAGTGGCAGCTGACAAAAACAACTTTGCTCCTTCATTTGGATTTGCCTATTCGCCTTCTTTTACCGGGGGCATTCGCGGCTTTATCTTCGGCGACAAAAAATCGGTGATTCGCGGCGGGTATAATTTGGGCTACGATTCATTTTTCAATAACATCGCTTCTAATGCAGTCGCGTCAT
>CADEFG010000997.1 GCA_902826505.1 uncultured Acidobacteriota bacterium | reverse complement strand
TTTCGTGTCGTGTTCGACCGCTTGCGGAGGTTTATCGAATGGCGCAATTGTTACCAAACACGATTCAACGCGCTCATTGATTACGCCAGGCGAAGTGAAATAAAAAGCGGTTGCGCGCGTTTCGATAATTTCATCGGCGCCAATGTTGGCTCTTTGCTCTAAAATCTCGAAAATCGGGTTTTGGTCTTTGGTTTTTGGTTTTTGTAAATCCGAAATCGAAAATCGAAAATCCGAAATCGCACTGATCGGTTCGGTTAAGTAGCCCGAAAACACGGCGCGGTTCAGGTTTTTTCGATCGCGCTGCGCATTGATGACGGGGCGCGGAAAATCTTTTTTGGCGAGCACGAAAAGCTGCCCGCCGGCGGTTTCAAACCAGGGCAGTAGATCGATCGTTTGATGCGGGCGTTCGGCAAGCTCAAAAATTTGCCCGGTCGGTTTGTGGCGATAGGCTTTTAGATTGAGGAACGATTTTGGCGGCGGAATTTTAACGGTCGCGACCGCTTGATGGCGTTCTGACAGATTGACGCCGGCGCCCGTGCCGACTTTTTCACCGACGATCAGATAATTGGTCGGCGGAAACGTCAAAGATTTTCCCCGTAAATCCGACAAATAAAATTTATTCTGAAAACGGTTGGCGACGATCCACGGATTCCAGAGCGGCATCGAAACGACGATTCGCAGATCGTTGGCGCGAAATTCCCGTTCAAAATCCGCCTGCGAAAAATAGCAGTATTCTTCCAGCAGTTCGGGCGCCCAATGATCGCGGTAATCTTTGCGCAAAACGAACTCGGCGGCGGATTTCAAAGTCGTTTCAAAACGCGTAAAATTCGCGTTCGGAGATTCGTGTTTGCGATAAAAAACGGGCGCATCGAAATTCAGACAACTTCGAAAATCACGCGCGAAAACTTCAAACAGCGCGGCGCTTGAAAGTTCGCCGATGTCGCCCGAATCTTTGCCGTCGCCGGTCGGCAAATCTAAAAACACCTGTTTTTCCGCTTCGTCCGGGACGACGAAATCGCGAATGATCAAAACGCCGCCCGTCTTTAGTTGCGCGACTTGATTGCGTAAGGTTTTGATGATTTGGTTAATATCAAAGCCGTTAAAGCTCGTCACGTGATGCAGCACCGATGAATCCAGAATGCCGTCGAGCGCATTTTGAGGAAAGACGTTTTCGGCAATGTCGCCGACCGCGAAAGAAAGATTTTCCGCCGCGTAATGATTGCGGGAATATTCGACCGTCACCGGATTGATGTCAACGCCGACGAGCTCTAAATCGCGATAAAGCCGCGCCAGATCGAAAGTTCCGCTGCCCGACCCGCTGCCCATATCGGCGATTTTGCCGTGAGACGGAAAATGCGCCGTCGTGAGCGCGATCTTCTGCTGCATCGAAGCATCCATTCCGGCGAAATATTCTTCGTAAGCCGAAAGATTTCCGCGATCTTGTTTGGCGTAATTTTTATTTTCGTTCACAGGAAAACCTTATTTCTTTTCGGCTAATTTGATCGAATGAATTGTCATTGGTAACCCGCAGCTATCATTAAATTCACATGCCGCTTTGACAGCATTTTCAGCGATTTGCTCAGGTTCATCAAGTAAATCATAAGTTGAATACATCGCGCCCATTGCACAATCAAATCCAGAACCT
>CADEFG010000996.1 GCA_902826505.1 uncultured Acidobacteriota bacterium | reverse complement strand
CGGATTCCTTCTACAACATAAAATCTCCACGCGCCCCGCCCGCCGCGTAAAACAAAAATCGATTGCAAATTTAATGCGTTCGCGCGAAAAACGCCGAAATACGATATTCGGTCTGTTTTTGTGCGGTTCGCAAACATCTGTTTTGTTTGATAGATCTGGAGATTTTACCGATGAAAAAACTTATTCTGTTATTATTTTTCGCGCTCGTTTTGAGCACCAACATTTTCGCGCACGAGGCTTTCAAACTCGTATCGAGCGAAAAGAAAACCTTGAAGCTCGCCGAACTGATCGAACTTGAAAAAGCGCGCACGCTCGGCAAAAAAGAAAACCAAAATTTAACCTTTACCGAAAAGGAAATTCGCCTCGTCGTTTTGACCGGTCCCGAAGACGATATGCTTTCGTATCGCGTTCAGGGAATGCGAAACCCGAATCTGGTCGTTCCGGCGGGCGCTGTTTTGAAGATTTTGTTTGTCAACAAAGACATTGATATGCGTCACGACGTTCGCTTCGGACACGTCGCCGGCGAATTCGGCATCGCCGTCGAAACGAGCGGAACGGCAGGCAGCAATCCATTAACCGCAAAAAGCGACGACGGCGCGATGCAGGCGGAAGAGATCGTTCTGCAAACAGGCGGCGACGGCGCGTATAAATATTTCTGCTCGGTGCGCGGGCACGCCAAAGGCGGAATGTGGGGAAATATTTTTGTCGGCACGAAACCGGGCGAAAACGTCAAAACCGCCGAAAAAACCGAACATGTTCACACGCCCGACGAAGACGAAAAACCGACCGACAATAAAATGCCGGATATGAAAATGCCGGACAAAAAGCCCGATCAAATGTCCGATATGAAAATGCCGGACAAAAAATCGGAAATGCCCGAGATGGCGGGAATGTCGCACGATCACAATAAAATGGCGGCGGTCACCGACATCAATGCGCCGATGACGCGCGAAAGTTCGGGAACGGCATGGAATCCCGAATCGACGCCGATGTACGCGAAAATGAAAATGTTCGGCGACGGCTCGATGCTGATGTTTCACGGCAATATGTTTTTTCGTTATACAAACATCAATACCGATCGCGATCTATCGGTTGCGGGCAGGGGCGACAATGCGAGATTCGACGCGCCTTCGATGTTTATGCTGATGTATTCAAAGCCTTTGACCAAGAAATCACAGATCGGTTTTCGCGCGATGGTCAGTCTCGACCCGATCATCGAACGCGGTTTCGGTTATCCGCTTCTTTATCAATCGGGCGAATTATACCGCGGCGCGCCGATTCACGACCGCCAGCATCCGCACGATTTTTTCTCGGAGCTCTCGGTGAGTTATTCCTACAAGATCAGCGACAAACAATCGTTTTCTTTTTATGCCGGACTCCCTGGCGAACCCGCGCTCGGACCGCCGACTTTTATGCACCGGCTGTCGGCGATGAACAATCCGGACGCGCCGATCGGGCATCACTGGCAGGATTCGACGCATATCACGTGGGGCGTTTTGACCGCCGGTTATAATTTCGGCAAATTCAAATTCGAGGCTTCCGCCTTCAAAGGTCAAGAACCCGACGCGAATCGTTGGAATTTCGACGCGCCGAAACTCGATTCGTTCAGCGCGCGCCTGTCCTTCAATCCGAACAAAAACTGGGCGCTGCAAA
>CADEFG010000995.1 GCA_902826505.1 uncultured Acidobacteriota bacterium | reverse complement strand
ACATAAAAGCGTCGTCGGAATCGGGCGAGTGGGCGACGGTAATTGTTCTGATCTCAGGTTTAACTTCGGGTTTTGCGTCCATATTATAATCGAGTGTAAAAAATGTTTGTGTTATATAAAATCTGTATTTTACCGCTTTCGGCGTATTTCTCAAAGAGGCGTTGAAGTTCAATAATCATCGGCTCAAAACGCGAATCCGTTTCCGACGGCATATATGACGATGACAGAACTCTGCCTTTTAATCCTTCAAAATCAAGCGTTTGCACGTTCAGATAGGTTTTTGATAAAAAATCGCTTTGAAAAAAATCTTTCAAAATTTCTTTATCGATATTATCGTGACGGACTTTTTCGTAATCCGTGCCGAATTTTTTCAAGAGTTCTTCATAGTCGCGCAAAAACTCGTTCGAATCAAGTTGCCGTTCGTTCCAAACGAGCGCGACAAATCCGCCGGCGCGTAAAACGCGTGCAAATTCGGCGCGGGTTTTGGCTTTGTCGAACCAGTGAAAAGCCTGTGCCGCGATCACAAAATCAACCGAATTATCCGGCAGATTCGTGTTTTCCGCCGTTCCGTCGACGCTTTTGAAATTAGGGAAATCGCGCAAAAATTCTTCCGCCGCCCGGCGCATCGGTTCGTTCGGCTCGACGCCGACAACTTCGTTTCCGTTTTCAAGAAATATCCGCGCGGAAATGCCCGTTCCCGAACCGATGTCGGCAACCACGGAACTTTCCTGCAGATTCATTTCATTACGAAATAATTTTAGAACTTCCGGCGGATAACCGGGGCGATACTTTACGTAATTTTCGACGCGATTTGAAAATCGCTCAACCGTATTCGGCATAGAATCTAATCTCCGGCAACAAAAGCGGTCATTTTCCAGCTTCCGCCTTTCTTTTCAAAAATAGCGCGGTAGGCGATCGGACTGCGAACAAATTTGGCATTGACAAAACCTTTTTTGCCGCCGAGCGTTTCGACCTTCAGCCAAATATATTCGCCGTCATTTTTTTTGTCGCCGACCGAATTCTGATAATCAACTTTGACCACATTATACGATAATTGAGCGACAACTTTTGCCTGCAAATCAGGCTGAGCGCGAAGATTGACGTTATTGCCGAAAATCACCTGATGTTCAAAAGCATCTAAATCGTCGGGAAAGCCGTTAAAGCTGTAGGGCGCGGAAAAATAGGTGTTTTTCTCGGCTTTGTCAAATTTTCCGCCGTTCGTCAGCGCCGTCAGCAGTTCGTTCCAGAGCTTGCTGTTCGGACTGTTGATCTTCCACATTTTTTTAAAATCCTCGATTCCTTCATCGCCGCCGAAACTCGCCTTGATGTTGCGGTCGAGAACACCGACCAGATATTTTGCGTCGCGCTTTTTGACGGCTTCGATCAGTTTTGTCCGAAAAGCCAGAAACGACGCGTCCCGGCGCGCTTCGTCAACCGGTTTGACGAAGCGTTCCTGCCCGAAAACGTTGAAAAGACCGAAAACGACAAAGCCTAAAACAAACAAATATTTCATATTTATTCTCCGTGCGAAATTTCTTCGCCCGACCATTCGCTCTTTTTTGAATGCGGAATGTCGAATTGATCCAAGATCCGAAAACACAAATGTTCGACGAGCTCTTCGATCGTTTGCGGGCGATGATAAAACCCGGGACTGGCGGGCAA
>CADEFG010000994.1 GCA_902826505.1 uncultured Acidobacteriota bacterium | reverse complement strand
TAACGACCGTCAGGTTTTATCCGATGGTCGTGATGATCTGGCTCGCGGTCGTTTTCGTCTGGTTTGGTTTGACGGTTTTGCGCGGTGCACGTCAACAATTTGCGTGGGGCGCGTTGTGGTCAGCGTTGTTTATTCTCGCCAGCCTGCACGTTTTCAATCCCGACGAATACATTGTTCGCACAAATATTCGATTGATGCAGGAAGGTCGTCCGTTTGACGCTCAGTATAATTCAACCTTGAGTGATGACGCCCTGCCGTTTTTGATTGAAAACTTACCGGCGATAGATTCTCAACAACGGAGCATAGTCAGAAACAATCTTGGTCGCCGTTTTTGTAAAAAACAAACCGAAAAAGATTTTCGCAGTTGGAATTGGTCACGTTGGTCTGCCGAAAGTATATCTGAAGAGAATAAGAATTTTTTTATTGCGTTTTATGGACGTTGCGGTAAAGATCTAGAAAGCGACCGGCACGATTATTAAATTTCTTGCATTTCGTGGAATAGTTTTCGTAATATTAAGGCGCAAGTTATTGGGATTTGTGCCTTTTATCATTTCGAATACTTTCAGAAGTTTTTTATTAAATCTACGAATGCCGAACGAGTTTCCGAAAAAACGTAATTTTGTGCGCGAATATCTTTTGTATTTGCAGGTCGAAAAAGGTTTGGCGAAAAACTCGCTTGCGAGCTACGAGCGCGATTTGCAGAAGCTGAAAAATTGGACGGATAAGAATAATTTTGAGTTGCTTCAGCTTTCGCGAAAAGATTTGCGCGAGTGGCTGATCGATCTGGCGGGAGAAAATTTATCGGAAAATTCTAAGCGGCGAATGGTCAGCGCCCTGCGCGGTTTTTATAAATTTTTGATGTTTGACGGACACATTAAAAAAAATCCGGCGGAAGATCTGGACGCGCCGCAGAAAGGGGTTTATCTGCCGAAATTTTTGAATCAAACGGATGTCGAAAGTCTTTTGCGTGTGCCCGACGTTTCGACCGAAACGGGACTGCGCGACCGCGCGATCTTAGAACTCATGTACGCCTGCGGTTTACGCGTTTCCGAAGCGGTCGATCTGAAGATTTCGGATGTTGAATTAGACGCGGGAATTTTAACCTGCAAGGGAAAAGGCAGCAAAACGCGCAAAATCCCGATCGGCACGAGCGCGGTTGAATGGCTGAAAAGTTATCTGGTTTTGCGGCGCCGAAAGGAAAACATCGAAATTCAAAATTTGTTTGTGACATCTCTAGGCAGACCGTTAAATCGACAAACGATCTTTCTGTTCATCAAGGAATATGCCGAAAAGATTGGTTTGCCGGATGTTTCGCCGCATACTTTGCGGCATTCGTTTGCGACGCATCTGGTTCAAAATAGCGCGGATATTCGCTCGGTTCAGCAAATGCTCGGACACGCCGATATTTCGACGACGCAGATCTACACGCATATTACCGACGCGCATTTGCGGAAAACCTACGAAAAATTCCACCCGCGCGCGAAAGCAAACTTTAACATCAAAGAAAATGACTAAAACAAATGAGACCCGACTTGCAAGTTAGCAAAAGTTTCGATAATATAGCACTTTTGCTAAATGACTTAAAAAGTCGTCAGTAGCAATCAGAAGATTAATTGCATGGGTGGTCGAGCGGTCAATGGCATCGGGCTGTAAACCCGACGGATTAA
>CADEFG010000993.1 GCA_902826505.1 uncultured Acidobacteriota bacterium | reverse complement strand
CGGCTCGATTGTCGGGCAAAAAGCGGGACAAAGTCCTAAATTTTCCCGGAATTAATTTCGAATAATTTCTGAAAATGGTTAAAATGACGCGGCAAGTCATTAAATTCGCAGAATTTCAGCTTGATATTGACAATCGCCAACTACGGCGCGGCGGTGAAACTTTAAATATTCCCGCCAAAGCCTTCGATTTGCTTTGCTCGCTTGTGGAAAAACGAGGGCGGCTAGTCAGTAAGGACGAGCTTTTTGCGAGCGTCTGGCACGAACAGATCGTCGAAGAATCGAATCTCACGGTCCATATTTCGCAAATCCGCAAAGCGCTCGGCGAAACGAAAAAAAATCCGCGTTTTATCGAAACCGTGCCGGGTTACGGCTATCGTTTTATCGGCGATGTCCGGGATTCGGAGGACGAAATTATCATCGAGACCGAAACGCTTTCGCGGATCACGATTGAAACCGAAACGACGAACGGATTTGAACCGGCGGAAATCTTGCAAACCATCAATCCCGATGTATTAACGCGCAACCAAAGCGCCCGCAAAATTGCATGGAGTGCGGGCGAAAAGCCTTTCAGAAATCGATTTAATTATGGAATCTTTGCCGCCGCAGTTTTAATTTGTTTGAGTTTGGCTTTCGGGTTTTATGTGTTGAGTGAAAAAAATCCAGATCCGCCATTTGAAAAAGTAAAATTTACGCGACTCACGAACAACGGCAAAATTTCGGCGGTCAGTCTTTCGTCGGACGGGAAATTTATCGCTTACGTGCTCGGCGAAACGGAAGGCAACAGTCTGTGGGTGCGGCAGACGGGCAACGCCAACGATACGCGCATCTTGGCGCCGGTCAAAGCCGCTTTTTGGGGCTTGACCTTTACGCCCGACGGAACCGAGATTTACTACAATCTGTTTGTCGGCGATCAAACCGACACCGAACTTTTTCGTATTCCGACACTCGGCGGCGTTTCCCGGAGAGTTCCGGAAATCACCGCCTTTTCGATTTCCTTTGCGCCGGACGGCAAGCGTTTCGCTTATATTCTGCCCGACCAGCAAACAAACAAAAACTATCTCGTGGTTGCCGATGCCGACGGCGCAAACAAACAAATTATTGCCGAAAAACCGCAGCCGAACACTTTTGTTTTCGACGGCAGTTTTACGGCTTGGTCGCCCGACGGCGCGACGATCGCCTGTTTGATAAATCATCTCGAACCCGAAGCGAACTATAATTCGATCGTCGGCGTGAGCGTTAAGGACGGAACGGAAAAATCTTTGAGTCCGCAAAAATGGTCGGAAGTGCGCAGCTTTGAATGGCTCAAAGACGGCAGCGGCTTGCTGGTTTCGGGCAGCCAGAAAACCGCCGCGAAAAACCAGATTTGGGTCGTTCCGCAGCCCGCCAGCGAGGGGCGTCCGATCACCGACGATTTTAACGATTATTCGTCGCTTCAAACTGGCGGCAAAGGCGATTCATTTATCGCGCTGCAATCTGCCTCGAATAACAGTATTGCGGTCGGCGAGGCGGACAATTTGAAAGAAATAATCTCGGAAGTCAGCCCGCTTTACCCGCTCGTTTGGACGCCGGACGGGAAGATCATCTTTCGTTCGATGGCGGACGGCGTTTCAAATCTTTGGACAATGGACGCAGACGGCGCAAACCGGCGTCAACGGACCGGCCATGCGCAAGA
>CADEFG010000992.1 GCA_902826505.1 uncultured Acidobacteriota bacterium | reverse complement strand
CGCCTCGTCGAGATAAAAGCCGTTAAGCTCCATCGCGGCGATCGGCATCACGCAATCGAATTCGAGTTTCGCGACTTTAACCAGATTGTCCTGTTTTAATCTTTCGACGACTTTTTCACGAAGCGCGACCATGATCGCCGCGTCTTTTGCCGCGTATTGAATCTGCGACGACGAGAGCTCGGCGCTGCTCCAATCGGAAACCTGCTCGGATTTGTCGAGTTCGACGCCGAGAAAAAAATTGGCGACTTCGGCGAGATTATGCCGCCGGTCCTGGTCGCCCGCCGCGATCAATTGACTGGCGAGCAAGGTATCGAAAATTCCGTTGACATCAACGCCGAGATGATGGCGGATCCATTTCGCGTCAAACTTGGCGTTATGCGCGATCTTGATCGGTTTCGGCGCGGTCAGCAGGTCGCGAAGCCGCGCGAGATCTTCCATCGTTCGCAGATCGCCTCGATCCGCGAACGGTTTCAGATCAATGACATACGTGCTTTTGCCGTTGCTGAACTGGACGAGCCGGATATTTCCCTCGTAAGGATCGAGTTCGGTCGTTTCCGTGTCAAAGCCGAGGTATTCTTCCGCGTGGAGCTCGTCATAGACCTTTTTGATTCCTTCCGCGTCGTTGATTAACTGAAAATAAACTTCCATTTCATAAATCGTAAATCGGAAAACGGAAATAGTGAAGCGGTGAAACAGGGAAATAAGGTTTTTGGTTTTTGGGCTTTTGGTTTTTGGTTTTATTTTGATAATTAAAGTCAGGCTTGAAAATTATTTTCTTGATGTTTAGCCAAAAAACAAAAGCCAAAAACCAAAGACCAAATCACTCTTTTTCAATCGGGATGACGTGAACCGCCGCGTCTTTGACCTCGCGCAAAAAGCGGTTGATGATCGAGCCTTTCCAGAAAATTTCCCAGCGCGAACGCGCCGATTGACCGAAAATGACGTGCGTGATCTCGTTTTCGCGGGCGAACTTTAAAAGTTCGTCGGTCACGTTGCTGCCCTTGAGCCGCACGACCTTTGCGCCCAAAGTTTCGGCGAATTTGATATTTTCCTGCAAAACGGCGTAGGTTTCGGGCGCGATTCGTCCCGGTTCTTCCTTGGCGGTTTCGACATAAACCGCGAACCAATCGTCAGCCGCCATGCGTCCGGCGATGCGCGCGCCGACCCGCAGGATTTTCTTTGCCGAGCCGCGCGAAGCCATGCAAACCATGATCGTTTCGGGCATCGCGGCTTGTTCCAGACCTTCGCGCTCGCGGTATTCGTGGTCTTGTTCGGCTTGGTGCTGGGCGACCTGCCGGAGCGCGAGCTCACGAAGCGCGGCGAGATTTCCTTTGCGGAAAAAATTGGTCAAAGCCTGTTCGATCTTTTCGACCGAGTAGATTTTCCCCTGTCGCAGACGCGTTCTGAGAGTATCGATCGAAACGTCGATGTCGATTACTTCGTCGGCGCGTTTGAAAAAACAATCGGGCACGGTTTCGCGGACTTGAACATTGGTCGTGCGCGCGACGACATCGTTCAAGGATTCGATATGCTGAATATTAACGGCAGTAATCACCGAAATTCCGTTGCGCAGCAGTTCCAGAACGTCTTCGTAACGCTTTTCGTTGCGGGCGCCTTTGATGTTCGTATGCGCGAGCTCGTCGACCAGCACAACCGCCGGTCGGCGTTCGATGA
>CADEFG010000991.1 GCA_902826505.1 uncultured Acidobacteriota bacterium | reverse complement strand
TCCCGACAAGATTTGGAAACCCGAAGAACTAATTTCCTATCTTTTCGACGAAAAAGCGCCGTTCGAAGCGGGCAAAGGCTGGGATTATTCCGACACGAATTACATCGTTCTCGGAATGATCATCGAACGCGTCACGGGCAACAAATTTTACGCGGAAGCCGTAAAACGCGTTTTGAAACCTCTAAAATTGCAAAGAACCTTTCCGCAAGACCGTCGCGAGCTCAAGGGTTTGATCCAGGGTTATGCGGGTGCGAATAATCCGTTCGGCGGAAAGGATCTGGTTTTGGAAAACGGAAAATTCATCATCAACCCGCAGTTTGAATGGACGGGCGGCGGCATGGTTTCAAACTCGGAAGATCTGGCGCGGTGGGCAAAATTGATGTATGAAGGCAAGGCTTTTGACGCGTCGCTGCTGCCCGAAATGCTGAGCGGTGTTTCCGCTCCGATGCTCGGGAAAGAAACAAAATACGGACTCGGCGTGATAATCCGCCCGACGCGTGCCGGATTGACCTACGGGCACAGCGGATTTTTTCCGGGTTATATGACCGATATGATGTATTTTCCCGAACATAAAATTTCCGTGGCGGTGCAGGTCAATACGAGCGTTTTTCAAAATTTGGGCAAGCCTTTGGGCAGAGTTTTAACGGAAGCGGCGGAAATCGTTTTGGGCAAAGAACCGCCGTCGACCGCCGCCCAAACGCCGCCGCCAAAAAAGCAATTCGTCATAGTTTTACGGCTTCAGCCGATATTTCAGGACGATAAAAACTGGACGGAAGCCGAAACCTCGGCTCTTGGCAGACATTTTGCGCGTCTTCAGCAATTGCAAAAAGAGGGCAAATTGATTCTTGCGGGCAGAACAACCGTCAAAGAATCGATGGGCGTCGTTATTTTGGAAGTCGAAAACGAACAGGAGGCGCGCAAAATTATGGACGACGACGACGCGGTCAAAGCCGGCATTATGGCAGCGGAAGTTTTGCCGTTTCAAACGGCGTTGATGAAAGGAAATTAGCAGATACTTATTAACTTTGCGTCTTTGCGGCTTGGCGGGAAACTAGATTTTCCTCCCGCCAAGCCGCCAAGACGCAAAGAATAAGACTCGTAAAGTGTGTTTTAAGGAGTAAGAAAATGAAAAGATTATTTTTCGCAATGGTTTTAACTTTTTTATTTTTTCAGACGATTTTTGCCCAGAACATTACGAAACAATCCTACGAAAAAGCGCGTGAAGTTCTGGACAAAGCGGTCACCGCTTACGGCGGAATGCAAAATCTGCGTTCGCTCGAAAATTTTACGCTAAAAGCCGTCGGCGACACGGTTCAGCGCAATCAGAGCCGCAAAACCTTTACCTCGGATCGCACGCCGTATCAGATCGAGGTGACGGTTGACATGAAAAACAACCGTTTCGTGCAGGTAACAAAAGGCGGTTATCCGGGCGGTTTTTCGTATCAAAACGGTTTTGCGGTCGATAAAACCGATGGCGTGACGTTCGATCTCGTTCGCCAGACGTTTGTCGTCAGACCGAACATTCAGGCGGCGGCGATTCGTTTTCGGCAGCGATGGATTCCGCAATACTGGGTTTTAAACGCCGTCCAGCAGGCTTCGCGGCTGCGCTACGCGGGCAAAACCGAATTTGATAAACGCCCGCACGCGGCAATCAGTTATGCGAACGAAGACGGCG
>CADEFG010000990.1 GCA_902826505.1 uncultured Acidobacteriota bacterium | reverse complement strand
CAGTGATAAAATTGTTGCGATAAAACCCAAATGACATGAAGAAATTCTACCAACGAAACACGCGCAAAGGCGCGAAAAATTTCTTTATATTTTCGCGCCTTTGCGCGTATTTCGCAGGCAAAATCTTCCTAAATCCCGACTTCCGCTTTCGCTTCGGCGAATTTTTCGACCGCAAACCGCAAATCTTCCATCGAATGCGCCGCTGAAACCTGTGTGCGGATGCGCGCTTTGCCTTTCGGGACGACCGGAAATGAAAAGGGAATCACGTAAACGCCTTTTTTCAAGAGCGATTCAGCCATTTTGACCGCCGGATGCGCGTCGCCGAACATGACGGGTACGATCGGATGTTCGCCCGAAAGGATTTCAAGACCGATCTTTGATAATTCCGCGCGGAAAAAGCGCGTGTTTTCCTGCAATTTATCGCGCAGTTCGGTTGAATTTTGCAACATATCAATCGCCGCAATTGATGCGCCGACGATCGGCGGCGCGACCGAGTTTGAAAAAAGATACGGGCGCGAACGCTGGCGCAAAAGCTCGATGATTTCTTTTTTTGCGGAAGTGTAACCGCCCGACGCGCCGCCGAGCGCCTTTCCGAGCGTTCCCGTAATGATGTCGATTCTGTCCGCAACGTTGTGAAATTCGGGCGTTCCGCGCCCGCGCGCGCCGACAAACCCGACGGCGTGCGAATCGTCAACCATCACGAGCGCGTCGTATTTTTCCGCCAGATCGCAGATTTCGTCGAGCTTGGCGATAAACCCGTCCATCGAAAAAACGCCGTCAGTCGCGATCATTCGCGTTCGCGCTGTTGCCGATTCTTTGAGCTTTTCTTCGAGGTCGTTCATATCGCCGTTTCGATAGCGAAAACGCTGCGCCTTCGACAGACGAACGCCGTCGATGATGCTCGCGTGATTGAGTTCGTCGGAAATGATCGCGTCTTCTTCCGAGAGAATCGTTTCAAAAAGCCCGCCGTTCGCGTCGAAACAGGACGTGTAAAGAATCGTGTCTTCCATTCCCAAAAACTCGCTGATCTTCGCTTCGAGTTCCTTATGAATCGCCTGCGTCCCGCAAATAAACCGCACTGATGAGAGCCCGTAACCCCAATCGTCAAGCGCCTTGTGTGCCGCCGCGACGATTGCCGGATGATCCGAAAGCCCAAGATAATTATTCGCGCACATATTCAAAACTTCGCCGTTTGCAACTTTGATATGCGCTTCCTGCGGGCTTTCGATCACCCTTTCGGATTTATAAAGCCCCGCTTCTCTGATTTCGTTGATTGTGTTTTCTAGTTGATCTTGAATTTTACCGTACATAATTTTTATAAAATAATTACGTTATTTCGACTTTGTTTCCAACTCTTTTACATAATCCTCAGTTCGGCATTTGTCTGTTCTGTCGAGAACGACTTTAATTGGTTGCGCCAAACTTTCTTCTATTTTCAGTTTATAAAAGCCGCATTTGGTTTTACCGTTTGGTAAATCAATATCGGCTTCAAGCCAGTATGTAAATCCGTCAAATGCCTTTATTGTAAAAGAACCGTCAGGATTTACTTCAGTCATTTCAATGGATTTGCTTTCTCCTTCTTTGCTCCAATCAATTAGAAATGAGTGCATAAAAATCATTTTATCGGGTTTTTCAAAACTATAAAGGTAGACAATTAACTCATTTTCCGAATCGGGTTTAAAAGTAA
>CADEFG010000989.1 GCA_902826505.1 uncultured Acidobacteriota bacterium | reverse complement strand
AACCGTTTCGCCCCAAAAGATTCCAGAATTCATCGGCGAGCGTCGGTTCGTTAAATCGCTTGGTCAGTTTTTCAAACGCGAATTCGTCCGTTTTGAAGGTTTTTAAGATATGCTCGTCCTTGGCGCCCGAAACGAATTCGAGCTCGCGAAACTGCATCGATTGAAAACCGCTCGCCGGATTGAGTTTGTCGCGAAATTCGAGAAAACCGATCTGCGCCATCGATTCGAGAATATGAATCTGTGAAACGATCACTTTTTCGATCGCCGTCACGGCGCGCAAAGAATGATTGACGCGAAAAGCGCGACCTTGTTTTAACCAGCCGAGCGTTGCGTCGATTTCGTGCAGGATTTGTTTGAACCAGAGTTCGTAAGTCTGATGAATGATAATAAAAAGCAGTTCGTCGTGGCTGACGGGCTCGGATAAAGTTTCCTGCAATTCGATTAGTTCGGGAACTTTCAGATATTTATTGTATGAAAGCGGCGCGTTTTTTCCGTATTCAGTCATAAGTCAGTAGTCAGTAGATAGTAGATGGTAGTCAGAAAAAACTATTTTCTACCGACTACCGACTACTGTCTACTGACTACTTTTATCTTCGTTTATCAGCCAATTTATGTCAATTTTGAGATATTTTTCAAAAAATCAAAAAAAAGCCGTGAGATTTCTTGACATCAGGCGCGTTTTTCGATAAATTTTCCGTCGTTCTATCAAAAAACAACACTAATTAAAAATCCCTAAAGTCTTGCAGTTTAAGATTTTCTATTTTTTGAAATGGTTAGTTCAACATTTCTTGTTAGTCCCCGTAAATGAAGCCGCCTGAGGTTTCAGAAGGCGCGGATTTTTGTTTTTTTGCCAGTGTTTGACAAAACGCTTTCGGCTAAAAATTGGAAAAGAAACGAGCCTCTAAAAAGGTTCAAAATTAAATTCACTGAAGTTTGTAGGAGGAATTAGAAATATATGTCTAAAACAATCGGTAAGGTTAAATGGTTTAACAATGCAAAAGGTTACGGTTTTATTGAGCAACCCGGCGAACAGGATATTTTCGTGCATTACAGCGCGATTTCCGGCGACGGTTATAAAACCTTGATTCAAGGGCAGGAAGTTGAGTTTGAAGTCACCAACGGACCGAAAGGACCGCAGGCAGAAAACGTGATGAAGGTTCAATAAAAAGTTAAATTATCTAACTGTTCCCGGTTTTTTGTGAAAATAATAAGCCGGACGGCGTTAAAAAAAGCGGTGCATCATTTTTTGATGCGCCGCTTTTTCTTTCCAAAAATTCTCTTGATAAATTTCGCTAAACCAATTCTTCGCCGGTCTTTTTCTTGAGTATCCGGCGCCAAAGTTCGCGATAAGAAGTAAAGCGCGAAACAAGCGTGTTGAAATGATAACGCTGCGCGTAAGTCAGATTGCGGTCGTCGGCAATTCGTTTGATGGTTGCTTCGAGCCGCGCCCGCGCTTCGAGCGGCGGACGTTTTGCGCCGTTGTTAAAATAAATATCAAAATCTATTTTCAGTTTGCGAATATCGTCTTCGACCCGCACAAGCTGCTGATCGGTTTGGTATGCCTCTTCTTGCTTTGTATGTGTCTGCCGATAAAGTTTATTGCCGATAAGTGCCATTTTATTTTTTCTGGAATTTTGAGATTTGAATTTTGAGTTTTTGGAAGATTTTCCATTTAAAGTAAATTACGAAAGCCGAAAATATT
>CADEFG010000988.1 GCA_902826505.1 uncultured Acidobacteriota bacterium | reverse complement strand
AACATGCGGATTGATTGCTGCCCGAAATCCCGGTCCGTCAGGAAAAACTTGAATTGGAGGATTTAGCGGAAGATTTACGATTGCCGACCGCTTCGCATTTTCTTTAAATTTCTCGATCTGCGGTGTGACCTGCGACCAGTAAATATTTTCCGCAAGGCGAATCGCTTCGACCGGCGTGTCCTCAACCGCCGAAGCCGCGACGGTCGCGACGCGCGCCCGCAGCGGCGAAACGTCGCCCTTGCCGTCGGGGTGAACGCGGTTCGAGAGAAAAACGACAAAGGTTTGTGAAACACGGTCGATCCAAACGGAAGTTCCCGTAAAACCTGTGTGACCAAAAGAACCGAGCGGAAAAAGCTCGCCGCGATTCGACGAAAAAGAAGTGTTCATATCCCAGCCGAGTCCGCGTGTCGCGCCGTCTTCGCTGACCACGACCGGCGCGGTCATTCGAGCGATCGTGTTTGCCGACAAAATGCGTTTGCCGTCCAAAATCCCGCCGTTGAGAAGCATCTGACAAAACCGCCCCAGATCATCAGCAGAAGCAAAAAGTCCGGCGTGTCCGGCAACGCCGCCCATCCGAAAAGACGTCGGATCGTGAACCTCACCTTTTAAAATTTTATCGGGGTCTTTCCCATTTCCTTCAAATGTACTGCCAAGATAACTTTGCTGACCTTTTACATTCTCAGTCGGCGCAAGCCGTTTGAGAGTATTTCCATCGGCGTAAAATGCCGCATTCGGAATGGAACCTCCGCTGCCGGTGTAAGCCCAAAACATACTGGGTTGAGTATATTTCGTGCTATTCATACCCAGAGTTTCAAAAACGTTTTTGTATGCGAATACGCCGAGTCCCTTTTCAAAACTAAAACTCTTGATCTTGTTGGGGTCAGAATTTACGGGAAGGTTGTCAGAATCTTTATCAGTTACGAAAATTTCGCTTTCGTTTCCGCTAATTCTCTGAACAATCTCGCCGAGCACGATAAAACCGATGTCCGAATAAACGAACTTTGTTCCCGGCGGCGTGCGGAGTTTTTCCTTTTTGAGCGCCGCGAGCATTCCTTCGCGTCCCGTCCATTTTTCGCGCAGGTCGAAATCGGGCGCGTAGCCGGAAACGTGCGTCAACAACTGCTGAATCGTCACTTTCTTCGCATTTTCGTCCTCGATTTCGGGAAAGAATTTGCCGATCGTGTCTGACAAACGCAATTTTCCCTGTTCGACGAGAATCATCACGCTTGTGGTTGTCGCGACGACTTTCGTCAGGCTCGCGACATCGAAGATCGTGTCGAGCGTCATTTTCTCCGGCGTCGGCAGAAGCGCCCGATTGCCGAACGCTTTGCGGTAAACGATCTTGCCTTTGTGTCCGACGATGACGACCGCGCCCGGAAGTTTTTTGTCGGCGATGTCTTTTTCGACCAAAGCATCAATTTGATTGAGTTTTGCCGCCGACATTCCGACCGTGTTCGGCACGGCGACCGGCAAACCTTGTGCTTTTGAAACAGTGCAAATAAAAAGGCAAAAAGCGAAAATCATCACCGTTTGCCGGAGCGTTTTTTGAAATTTATTTAACATTTCCCCTACTTGATTTGGGATTTGGGATTTCGGGTTGCGGATTGAAACTAAAATCCCAAATCCGAAATCCCAAATCCCAAATCGAATTAGCTTTTGCCCTTGGCTTTGAGTTCCTTCTCGCGTTCCTTAAAACTTTCCTTGCAAAAACG
>CADEFG010000987.1 GCA_902826505.1 uncultured Acidobacteriota bacterium | reverse complement strand
AATTTAATAAATTCACTCGAAAATCGCTTCAAAAATCTAAAACTAAGCATTAACGGCGCACCTTCGACAGATGTTGACGCAGCGTTGCGTAAAACTCACGCCGAATTAGGTCGTTTCTACAAACAACGCCAACAATGGGCAAGCGAATTAACAAGCCATATTGGAAAGGAAGCTGAAAAGCAGTATCAAGTCCAATTAAAATATTGGCAAAAAAGCGCAAACGAATATCAAAAAATTCTAAATCAAGAAAAGTCTGCCGTTCAAAAATTATCGGGCGGAAGTTCTGGATTTTCGTCTATTTTTACAGGGAATCTTGCTGCCGATATTGTTTTAAAGTCACTTTCTTTAGTAAAAGAAGGTGCAGAGGCTTGGCTTAAATACAGTTCAAATTTGGAGCAAGCCCAAATCGGTTTTACATATATGACCGGTTCGGCGGAAGTTGCCAAAACACATCTTAAAGACCTGCAGGATTTTGCCAAAACCACTCCTTTCGAGTTTTCCGAATTGGTAAACGCTTCGCGCAAACATCAAGGTGTCGGTATTGAAGCAAAGAATGTAATCCCGATCTTAAGAGATGTCGGAACATCGCTGGCGGCATCAGGTCGGCTTGGCGAACTGCCGCTCGCCGTTAAAGCGATCTCAGATATTGCCGCTAAAGGAAAATTGGCTGGTCAGGAAGTGATCCAATTATCAAACGCCGGAGTTCAGGCATTTGAAGCTCTCTCCAAAGCGACGGGTAAATCACGGGCAGAAATCGTCAAATTAAGCGAATCGGGAAAAATCTCATCACAAGTTTTTCTCCAAGCCTTACACCAATATGTATCGGGGCAGAGCGGTGTTTTAGAAGCGCAATCGAAAACTCTGCAAGGTTCGGTTTCCAATATCAGCGACAGTATTTTCCAATCGTCGTCTGTTGCCTTCGCTCCGTATTATGAAAAAATCAGGAATTTAGCAAACGATCTAGCATCGGAAGTTCAATCGAAGGGTGATGATTTCGGTGCGGTTGGTAATACTATTGCTAAATATATCGGTCAAGGTCTGGGTTTAGCCTTAGATGAACTCGTAAAAGCCAACGCCGCGAATACAGCAAAAACCTTAAAAGAGATCTTCACGGATGGAAAGTTTAATATCCCAGTCGTGACACCTTTTTTACAAGGCGCAGTCGAAGGAATATTCAAAGGTGCGGGATTAAAAAGTCCGGATGAAAGAAGAAAACAATTAACTCAATCGACACAAGGTTTGGTTGCGGCAACCGGCGAATTCTCAGATGAAATTACTTTAGGTGAAAATGTCGAGGCGATAATGAACAGGACTGTTCGCCAAATGAAGCAGCTTACCGAAGAAACCAAGAACCTCAAACAAAACACTCCTAATCTTGCAAAACAACTCGACGCCGCGCAAGCCGCCGAGGATGCGAAAAAACTTTTCAATATCAATGAGAAATTAAATGCGGTTTATGCGGAACAAAGTCATCGGATTCGAGAAGCAATGATCGCTTCGAAAATTACATTCACCGATGAGCAAAAAATCAGTGTTATTAAAGAGCAAGGAAAAGAACAAGAAAACCATATAAAACAACAGATTGCCGCGCAGAGAAAAGGTTATTACAAAGAACTCGCACTTTATAAAGATGACAAAATTAAAACCGCCCAGATCGCCGCTGAAAAAAACGGCATTCTCGCCAAATTAAATGCGGATTTGAGTATTAACGAGATCAA
>CADEFG010000986.1 GCA_902826505.1 uncultured Acidobacteriota bacterium | reverse complement strand
TTTTCGCGGAATCTCGTATTTTATCGAGAACATCTTTCGTGCTTTCGCTGGTGTCGAGTAGCAGCGCGACGCTGACCGGTTCGTCTTCGGTCGCAAAAAGGGAGATTTTTTGTTCTTTGCCGTCCTGCAAGATCGTAAAATCTTCCTTTTTCAAACCCGCAATATAACGCCCTTCGCGGTCGCTGACGCTGACCGGCACGCTGACGAGGGTTTTATCGGACTGCGCCGGGAGCGCGGCGGGGAAAATCAAAAACAAAAAACCAAGCAAGGTTGTAATAATTCTCATAACTCTTTTCAATTTAAGTTTAAAGTATAAATCGTAGCTTCGCGCAAATGCAAAGAAAAAAAATTCGGCAGAGAGGTCATTAATCTCAGATGGGGAACATAAAGGTCGGCTATTGACAGATCTGTTAAAATTTTGGAGGAAAATATGCCAAAGCGATTTTGTTTGAATATCTTTAAATCGATCTGTTTTTTGTTGGCGACAACTTTAGCCGGATTTTCTCAGGAAATACCGAAACTGGGCTTAAATCAACCGGTCGAACGCGAGATTAAAGGCGGTGAAATTCATTCGTTCGCAGTGCCGCTCGGCGCAAATCAAACTGCCCGCGTCGAGATCGAACAAAAAGGCGTCGATGTTTCGCTTGCCGCCGTTCAGCCGTCGGGCGAAAGATTTATCGAAACCGAAAGTCCGAGCGGCTTGCAGGGAAACGATTTGATTCTGGTCACGGCAATCGACGCGGGCGAGTATAAAATCGAGATTTCGCCCGCCGATCCGCGCGCCGCGCCGGGAAAATATATCGTTAAATTAACCGAACTTCGTTCGACGCGGGCGCAAGATAATGAAATCAACGCGGCGGCGGCGCAAATTACGCGGCTTGCCAACGAAACCGTGCCGTTGCGACAAAGCGGAACCCGTGAAGGACGGCGGCAGACATTGGAAAAGTTTCAGGAAATCAGCGCGCTTTCACGTATTAAACAAGATAAAAATTGGGAGCTCGTGGCACTGCTTACGAGCGGTTCAATTTACGAACAGCTCGGCGAAATTCAGAATGCTTTGAATTTCGGTTTGCAGGGACTGACGCTTTCGCGCGAAATCGGCAATCGGCAATATGAAGGTTCGGCATTGAATAATCTGGCAATTAATTACAATGTCCTCGGCGAATACGAAACCGCGATCTTTTATCTCAATCAAGCGCTTGCTTTGCAACGCGAAACAAAAAACCGACGCGGCGAAGCCATCAATCTGAACAATCTCGGAATGTCGCGTCTGATGTTTGGCGATTTACCGAAGGCTCACGAATATTTTCAGCAATCGCTCGTTTTACGGCGTGAAGTCAAAGACCAGCGCGGCGAAGCGACGACGCTCAACAATCTCGGCAATGTGGCTTTGCAAAGCGCGGATTTTCCGAAAGCGATCGATTTTCTTGAGCAAGGCTTGACCTTGCGCCAAACGATCGGCGACCGGGCGGGCGAAGCCGGCAGTTTGCGAAATCTCGGCAAAGCCTTTTGGCTTTCGGGCGATAAAACGAAAGCCTTTGAATATTTTGAACGGACAACTTCGCTTGCCAAACAGCTCGGCGACCGCCGCATCGAAGCCGATTCTTTTTACTGGCGCGCGCTGGCGGAAAAAGACCGCCAAAATCTCCCGAAGGCGATTGAAAATATCGAAAGCGGTTTGCAGATTATCGAACGAATTCGCGGCGAAATTATCAATCCC
>CADEFG010000985.1 GCA_902826505.1 uncultured Acidobacteriota bacterium | reverse complement strand
CCTTTAACTATATATTTTCCGCTTTTTACGTTTTTGAAAGTAAATCTGCCTTTTGAATCAGTTTTTGTAGTTTCAATTATTCCGTTTTCATTTACTAATTGAACTTCGATTCCTGAAGTTATTTCTAAGCTATCAATAATTTTTCCCGAAATTGTTGCGCCCGTTTGCGCGAAGATGCCGATTGCTAAAAAACCGATTAAACTTAAAATCTTGATAATTTTCATATTTCTCCTTTTCCGCCCAGCGCGGAAATTGGTTTGTGCCTTAACAAACGGACAAGATTTTCTGACTTAATTCGATTTTGGATTGCGGATTGCGGATTATTTCAAATCCAAAATCCAAAATCTAAAATCCAAAATCGAACTTACAGTTGCGTGGGCAGTGTTGGAATTTCACCAAGCTTCCCTTGTGTCGTTTGCCTTTTAGTTTGGTTTTTGGTCTTTGGCTTTTGGTTTTTGAAAAAAACAAAGACCAAAAAACCGAAAACCCAAACCCGTTTTTCAATAAATCGCCGTTACTCTGCGTTTTCCGCTGTGCGGATTTTCGTCGAGCAGGACTTTGACGTTGAAAACCTCGATCAGATTTTCTTCGGTAAAAACTTTGTCGGGCGTTCCCTTCGCGAGAATCGCGCCGTTTTTTAATAAAATTATCTCGTCGGCAAATTCCGAGGCGAGATTCAGATCGTGCGTGATGAGAACCGCCGCCGAACCGCATTCTTCGCATCTTTCTTTGACCAAGCGAAACATCAACGCCTGGTGCGCGAGATCGAGATTGGCGGTCGGTTCGTCGAGCAGAAGGATTTTCGCATTGGTCGCCAACGCGCGCGCCAGAACGACGCGCTGGCGTTCGCCGCCCGAAAGCTGGTTCATCTGCCGCGCTTCGTAATTCGCCAGATCGCACAAGTTCAAACAATCAAGCGCGATCTGCAAATCGCTTTCTGATTCCCAGCCGAATGCCGTGCCGTGCGCAAAACGTCCGGCAAGCACGAATTCCAAAACCGCGACCGGAAATTTCGTTTCGGTTTCCTGCGCGATGACCGCGATTTCGCGGGCGATCTCGCGGCGCGAAAAGTTTTCCAGAGGCTTTTCGTTTAATAAAATCTCGCCCGCCGCAACCGGCAGTCCTCGATTCAAAGCTTTCAAAAGCGTCGTTTTGCCCGCGCCGTTCGCCCCCAGAAGCGCGATGATCTTGCCCGCCGCCAGCGCAAACGAAACGTCCCGCACGACCGCGCGCACACCGTAATTTATTAAAATGTTTTGAACCTCAAGCATTTTATCGACTTTTTCACTTGTCCTTGACTTGAAGATTTACAATCGTAAAATCTCCAATAACTACCTTAATCTTTCGTCTAATTGATTTGGCTTTTCCATTTACAATATATAAAGCCGTTATAGTTGCTTTTCCTTCGGGAAAATATTTTATTTCGAAAAAACCTTTATTATCGGTCTTTGTTTCTCTCTTATGAGTTGGAATTCGATTAGATACTAATTCAATCTGAACATTTTCCAGCGCATTTTCTTTCGAGTCAGTAATTATTCCTTTTACATTGCCTTTATACTCACCTTGCGCCCAAACACCGATTGTCAAAAAACAAATTAAACTTAAAATTTTTATAATTCTCATGTTTCTTCTGCCATCCGTAGCTAATTTCTCCGCAAAAGATAAATAAACAGCGGCGCACCGATCAGTGCGGTGATCGCGCCGACGGGCAATTCACGCGGCGCGATCGC
>CADEFG010000984.1 GCA_902826505.1 uncultured Acidobacteriota bacterium | reverse complement strand
CAGATTAAAGAAATCGCCGAAAAAGTCAGTGAGGTTCAAGAAACGCAAAAGACGCTGATTCTGGCAATAAATAACCTGAATCAACGCCTTAAGCAAATCGAAAACCGATTCCAGGATGAAATCGATACCAAACGGTTGGGTTAGAACTCAACCTTGAGAGGCGACTCGCACTCGCCTCTCATTTCAAAGATTAACATAAAATTTGATGGAGATAAATATGAAAACCGAACGACCGAATAATGAAAAACTGAAAGAAAAGCGCGAACGTCTTGGATTGACGCAGGACGAGCTTGGAAAAATTCTCGGCACGACCCGGAATACGATCGCCCGCTGGGAGCGCGGCGAAGTTCAGCCGCAGTCGTGGAATATGCTGTGGCTCGCGCTGACCGCGCTGGAGATCGCCAAAAACAATCACCCGTCGGCGGCGCGAACGCTTTCCGAAGAAGTCGATAAAATTCTGGAAAAAATCGGGCGGAACGGTGAGACGCTTTCAGCGGAAGTTAGAAAAATGAAAAAAGCCATGAATTTGGTTTAATTCGTTTTGTCTTTTAATAAATCCGGATTGCGGTCGAGATAGTTCGCAAACTGCCAGTTCCGGCATGTCGAATAAGCTTTATAGGCAATTTTCGGATGATTATTCGCCTCCATTGCTTCGGTCGAGATCGGCAGCCGGGCGGCGTTTCTGACCGTCACCGAAATTCCCAGCGCGTCGATCCGAAATTCATTGCCGGCAGATTCTTCAAAAGCCAGGTGAAAGTTGTTTTCCCAGTTGAACGGAATCGCGACGCCGCAGAGGTAGAAAATCCGGGCAGGGAATTCGTCCAGGGTGATGAGTTCGGTTTCGGCATTATCCTTTTTGATCGCCGTCGAATATTTACCGAGCAGGCATCTGGCGCAATGGACATCGAGGTCGACGCCAGTGACATATTTGAGCCACAAATAACGGAATGAGCCGGTGATTTGCAAATTATGCAATTCGATCATTACTCTCCAATTCTATCATAAGATTATCCAATAATTTAGCGTGCGCGGAGAGCTTCACGCCGTTGTAATCGAGATTGAATTCGGTGTCGATCGCCGTCCGGTAAATCTCGGCGGAAAGCGCTTTCGGTTTGCGGGCGAGAGCGCAGATCTGGAGCTTTGCGCGTTCGTGAAACGGCAGGATCTCGACCTCGTCGAAATAACGGTGAAGAGTTTCCTTAAAACTGTCGTCGGTGTGAAAACGCTGTTTGGTCCAGAGACCGTCGCGGAAGATCGTCGAAAAACCGTCCTCGTCCATAAATTCGATCGCCCGCTGCTTGCGCGTGAATTTCTTTTTGGCGGCATCGACCTTATCCTGGACGCGGCGCGTCGCCGTGTAAAACGTGCCGCCGTTCGAGAGCAGCGCATTGCAGACGGTCAAAACATAATGCTCGAATTCAAGGGAGGTGACGGAATTGATGACCGAATCCAGAATGACATAATCGAACAGCCCGAATTTTTCGACCGATTCCTCAAGCCGTTTGATCGCCGTGCGGATCGTCGGCAGATCTATTTTCGAGGTTCCGATAATGCATTGAAAAGGCTCGTAGCCGTCGATCCGGTAGCCTTCCGATTGGAGACGCTTTCGATAGTCTGCGTATCCCTCGCCGAAATCGAAACCGCCTTCCTCTTTTTTGATGCGCGGCAGCGCGACCAGCTCGTAACAGGACGAGTGATTTTTCTTGCCTTTTTCGCCGTCCCGGAGCCGGTGCATCTGG
>CADEFG010000983.1 GCA_902826505.1 uncultured Acidobacteriota bacterium | reverse complement strand
TTCGGAAGCCGGCGTCGATGTGATCCGCCGCGCGCACTCGGTGCAGCCCGTGACAGCTTTGCAAAGCGAATACAGCTTATGGTGGCGCGAGCCGGAAGCGGAGATTTTTCCCGTGCTCGAAGAATTGGGCATCGGGTTCGTACCGTTCAGCCCGCTCGGAAAGGGCTTTCTGACGGGAAAAATCGACGAAAGCACGAAATTCGACCCCACCGATTTTCGCAACACTGTGCCGCGCTTTTCCGAGGAAAACCGGAAAGCGAATCAGTCTTTGATCGATCTGATCGGAAAATTCGCCGCCGCCAAGAACGCGACGCCGGCGCAAGTGGCGCTCGCCTGGGTTTTAGCGCAAAAGACGTGGATCGTGCCGATTCCGGGCACGACGAAGCTGCATCGCCTCGAAGAAAATCTCGGCGCCGTTAATGTCGAACTAACGTCCGACGATTTGCGCGAACTCGATCAATTGACGTCGCAGGTCAAGGTGCAGGGCGCGCGATACAGCGAAGGCGCGCAAAAGATGATCAATCGTTAATCGATTCGGATTGACTCGAACGGCAAGGGGGATTTATGCGAATCAAGAAATTGTTCGGCGGCGCGGGATTATTGCTTCTTCTGACTTTGTTTTTAACAAACTGTATGAAAGGCGATACCGTTGCAAATTACGCCAGTAAACAGGAAACCTTGAGCGAATCAACGAACGGAAATATGGAAACGCAAACAAAGCAGGATCATCTGACCGTTAACAATTCCGTCCGCGACGTCGTAAATCACCCGGCGTTTAAAGGCTTCGGCGAGCTGCTGCTGCCGTGGGAGGACAACGCCCGTTACTATGACACGCGGCTCGACCGGGTCGGATCCTTGATGCCGTATCACGGCAGCGTCAACGCCGAGAGGAGCGTCGGCGCGCTGAACCGGATGATCGACGACAGCGACGCCGGCAAAACCGTCTTCTACGATTTCTACACGGAGCAGCAAAAGCGGGACGATCAGGCTAAAAAACATACCGGGCTTTTCTTTTATCGCGGAAAGCCGGGCGCGCCGTTCGCCGTCGTTTGTCCGGGCGGCGGCTTTTCATACGTCGGCTCTTTGCACGAAGGCTTTCCGCTCGCCGAGGAAATAAGTAAAAAGGGACTGAACGCTTTCGTCATTAGGTATCGCGTGAATGAGCAACTTGCCACCGAGGATTTGGCGGCAGCACTCGGCTTTATCTTCAAAAACGCGGAAACGCTCGGCGTCGCCACGCAAGGTTACTCGTTATGGGGCGGCTCCGCCGGTGCGCGGATGGTCGGCAATATCGCGCTCGGCGGAGCTGCGGCTTACGGCGGCGAAGATTTTCCGAAACCGGTCTCGATCGTCATTGCTTATACCGGACAATCCACTTATTCGAGGGATTTACCGCCGACCTTTATCACGGTCAGCGCGGACGACCCGATCGCGAACGTGGGAGTCGTCGAAAATCGCGTTCGGAATTTAAAGAACGTCGGGGTAGAAGTCGAATACCGCCGTTACGAACGCGCCGGTCACGGTTTCGGGCTGGGGCTGGGTACGGACGCCGAAGGCTGGCTGGATCATGCCGTCGAATTCTGGAAAAATCATTTATCTAAACAATCGAGACAATGAAAATGAAACAATTCAGCATCTGTCCGGCAAAGAGCCGTCTTAATTTCTCGCCCCGTGCGGGCATCGGAGCAAATTCTATGACTAAGAAGCATCGGAAAGTTTTCATCGCACTCTGGTTGATTGCC
>CADEFG010000982.1 GCA_902826505.1 uncultured Acidobacteriota bacterium | reverse complement strand
CAGCCAAGCCTTCCGAAAAATTAAAGACCTTATAATAATCTTTCGCAAGCTCTAAGAGGACTTTTCCTGTTCGATCGATAAACATCCATTTGTTATTTATTTTTACCGGACATGAACCTTCGGAGAAAGAGAATACATTATCAAACTCTTTTGGGATTACTCTTTTACCCAGTTTATTTACAAAAGTCCATTTACGGTTTAATTGAAGAGCGATCGGTTCGTTCACATCATTAATAAAAATAAGATCATATTTGAAAGGAATCACGGTTTTTCCTTTTTTATCTATGACGCCCCATTTGTCATTTAGCTCGACGGAATTTAATCCGTTTTTGAAGTCATAAACAAAATCGTATTTCGGCGGGATGACGATTTTACCGGTGGATTTATCTATAAAACCATACTTGCCGCCTTGATATGCGCCAGCCCGAAAATTAGCAAAGCCGTCTCCGGAAAATCCGACCGCATCATATTTCAATAAATTTTTGGCAACCGGCAAAAATTTATTCCAAGCGGTCTTTTTGTTCCCTGCCGTTGGGTTTTCCTGCGCGGACATATGAACTGAAAAAGCCAAAAATTCGATGATAATTATCAAAACCAAGACAGGTTTGATGAGCTTGTATTTTGCCGATGCGTTGTTCATAAGTAGCATTTTATTCAGAGCCTCACTCAATTTTTAAATTCGTTATTATTTAAAAATTTTACCAAAAATAAAATAATTAGACCGCTCCAAAATCATGACCAAATTTTTACGGAATACTGCTGACCAAAACCGCGTCGCGATTGCGTGAACCGCGCGAGACGGCGAGGCGATTGCCCGCCGGATTTAAGGCAAAAGCGGCGATCTGAAACTCTTTGAAATCGGTGACGGGCGTGGCGGGTTTGCCGTCCGCCGGCTGTTTCCAGATGTTCGACGTGGTGCCTGAAACATTGACGAACAGGATCGAATTTCCGTCCTTGCTCCAGGCGATTCCCGCGCCCGGGTTTGCCGTCGCGGGCAGCTCGAAAGATTTCAAGGGTTTGCCGCCGTCAATCGAAATGACGGCGATTTTGTTTGGCTGATTTTTTTCCATTTCAACATACGCGACAAATTTTCCGTCGGGTGAAAGCGCGGGAAAGGCAGATTCAACGTCGGTCAATTTTACCGCTTCGCCGCCGCCGCCGGGAGTTTT
The DNA here is from genome assembly GCA_902826505.1 of uncultured Acidobacteriota bacterium. GTDB lineage: Bacteria > Acidobacteriota > Blastocatellia > Pyrinomonadales > Pyrinomonadaceae > JAFDVJ01. The sequence continues at coordinate 575 of CADEFG010000982.1, read as the reverse complement.
CCAAATCCGTTTTATCCCGTCGCCGACTCTGGTTGCGACGATCCAATCCTGATTAGCCGCGGCGAAATAATCAATCGCGCCGAAATTTGTTGCTTGGCGAACGTTTTGTCCTTCGGAATCCATCTGAAAATAGTCGCTCGCGCCTTTTCCGTAACCGGACATAAAAGTTATCAAACCGTTGTCGTTATTGAGCGACGGGAAGAGTTTCCCGAATTCGGTGCCGCTCGTGAGCGGCTTTTGGTTGGTGCCGTCGGCGTCCATGCGCCAGATATTCTGCGCGCCGCCTTCGCTCGAAACATAGACGATCTTTCCGTCTGTGGTCCACGAAACGCCGCGTTCGCCGTCGTCGCGTCCGGTTTTTGTTTCGATTTGCGTTGGTTTTGAAAAATCATTCGCTTCGGTCAGCCAGATTCCCATCGAATATTCGCGCTGCGTGGAAACCAGCGTTTTGCCGTCGGCGGTCAGGCTCAAATCTTCGTAACTGACCAGATCATTGGTGATATTTTGAATTTTTCCGCCCGGATAAGCCGCGTATTGCAGTTGGAAACGCTGACCCGTCGGTGAGGCATACCGGC
>CADEFG010000981.1 GCA_902826505.1 uncultured Acidobacteriota bacterium | reverse complement strand
CTGCTGGTTTTGGTATGCCTTGCCGTTAATTCTCGGGCTTAGAAAAGCCGAGGTCAGTAAAATTCAGCCCATCAATTAGCCAGTTTGAAAACTTTAATTTCTTTTCAAGCCTTCGATTTTCAACAAACCAATAATTTGGCGTAAAGATAATCTTTAATTGATCGTCTCTTAAAAGATTCTAAAAGTTCTGATAGCTATGAAAGAGTGGAAAACAGTTTTGTTATTGTGGTTAGCCGCGATCGCGTATCGAACCCTACATTATTTCTTGTTTACGAATAAGATCGTCGCCCTTTCAGACCCGATGCAGAACATTTTAATGGCGCGTCGTTTTGCTTCGGGCGATTATTATGGCGTACTCGATACTTACTGGACACCGCTTTATGCGATTTTAGTCGGAGCCGTCAGCTTTTTTGTAAACGACCTGATCCTTCCGGCAATCATCGTTTCGATCATTATGGGAAGTATTGCCGCCCCGCTCACATACTTCCTGGTTAGACAATCATACGGATCGCGCGAAGCAGTTATCGCTGCGATCCTGGCTGTTTATTATCCTTATTTGATAAATTCCGTATTTGCCATCGGCACGGAAAATATTTATTTAGTATGGATTATCGGCGCCGTGATCCTTGGCTGGAAAGGTTTACAGGAAAATTCGGTAACCTATTATTTACTGACCGGAATTCTACTCGGGTTAGCTTATCTGACGCGCCCCGAAGCAATCGGCTACCCGATCTTTTTTGTTTTACTGGCGGTGATTAAAAACCTCCGGCAGAAAAGATTGTTCACACGCGGTTCAATGCTTCAAGTTGCCGCCTTAGTACTCGGTTTTGCAATTTTTGCGATGCCTTATATTTTTTATCTGCACGAGGCAACCGGAACCTGGACAATTAGCGGCAAAGCGGCGACCAATCTTGCGGTCGGAGCTTTACAAGACAGCAGTGAGATCGGCGATAAACCGGCAGCAGTCGAGGGTTCTGATTCGAAAAGCATCAAAGTTCTGCTGATGACCTTTGTCTCAAGTCTGCGCGACACTCAAACCAATATCACGAATCTGCTCTATTTTCTTTTAATAGCGCTTATTGCAATCGGGCTTTTCCGCGAGCGATGGAGCGAAGAAAGATTCAAGCGCGAAGCATATCTTATTTCATTCTGTTTGCTGACCATTCTCGGTTATGCCGCAACGGTTTCGCTTGAGCGTTATTTTTACGTTTTGTTGCCGATATTTTTTGGCTGGATTGCTCACGGCATTTTGCAGTTTGAACAGTGGGTTCGCGAAACGACGCAAAAATTAACGCCGCACAAATCATTGTATCTTCCCGGCTCCAGAATTTTTGTCGGTCTCTGTCTTATTTTTATCTTTTTTTATGTTTTCCACGTGAATTTTTATGTGCGTTCGACGGAATCGGCGTGGCAGGGCTCGGCGTTTGAAGAACGCGATGCGGGTTTGTGGCTTAAAAACCACAGTCAACCGTCACCGGTTATTTTTTCAGCCAGTTTTCGCCCGGTTTTTTATGCTGAAGGCAAACAATTCTGGGTAGAAAACAAGGACATTTCTCAAATCATAGCGCAGATCAAAGAAAATAAAGTCGGTTATGTCGTCGATAACGAAAGGTCTTATAAAAAACATCTGCATCTCAAAGGATTTTCGGAAATTCTACAAAATGATCCGGCATTTGAACTCGTTTATCAGAAAAACGACCAGCCCGGCTATAAAATTTCAATCTTTAAATTGAAATAAAAAATC
>CADEFG010000980.1 GCA_902826505.1 uncultured Acidobacteriota bacterium | reverse complement strand
AAAATAAAATGCCGCTTTGCGGGCGGCATTTTATCGCTTGGAAAAAGTGAGGTCGAAAGGGGAATTAATTCGAATCGTTTTTGAGGCTTCCGCCATAGCTTTCAAGCAGTTTTTTGATCTCGCCATCGGTTGTCAGATCAGCGGCGGATTCGCTTTCTTTATCAGTCAAATAGACATCCGCTCCGGCGAGCAGCAAGGCGCGGACATTTTCCAGATTATCGGCATCGGCGGCTTCCATCAATGCCGTCCGACCTTCGCTGTTTTGCGCGTTGAGATTGGCGGTGTGAGCAATCAAGATTTGTAAGACTTCCGTTTTGACGCTGCGCGCCGCCAAAATAAGCGCGTTATTTCGATCTTTGTCAGCGAGATTTATTTTCGCGCCGTGTTTGATCAAAAGATTGACGAGTTCGATCGAGGCGTCTTCGTCGAGCCGCATCAAAGGCGTCTGTTTATTGCCGTCTTTGACATTGATCCTGGCGCCGGCATTGAGCAAAGTTTCGGCGATTTCGGCGTTGCCGTTTTCGACCGCGAGAAAAAGCGGCGTGATCTGGCTGTAATTTTCGTCCTTCAGATTGACGTTTTCGCCCCGTGTGATGAGATTTTTAACTTCTTCAAGCTCATCGGTCGAAACGGCGCGGTGAAGTTCGCTCCGGTAGGCAACGACGCTCATTTCGCCGTCAATTAAAAATTCCTGAGTGTCGTCGCCGGTGACCGTCACAACCTGCGTTTCGGGATTCTCCTTGGTGGCGTCTTTATTTTTCAAAGTTTCGGTTTGGGCATCTGAATTTATGACATTCAGAACGGGTTTGCCCTGCGCGTAAGCGAGCGTCGAAAGCGCGAGCGAAGCGCCCAAAACTCCGGCGGCGATTCCGGCGCGGCGCGTGATCTGGTAAAGTTTGTCGGCAAAAACGGGCGTATTATCAACCGGGTTTTTGACATAATGAACGCAAATTCTGCCGTTCGACTGGCGCACGAGCCGCATCGCCTGTTTGCGCGTGAGGGCTGAAATATTGTTGACCTCAAACTCGCAATGACCGCAAAAACGCACTTTGTCGCTGCCTTTCATCTCGTTCCAATTTGCGGAACAGGGACTTTTTACTTCGATCGAATCAATCAAACTTTTTTTAGACATACTTCTCCTGAACGCTGAAGAATTACAATTCTTGCGTTTGCCACAAAACTTTGGACAAATTATTTTCGGTTAATTTTTCTGGCGCCGACGTGTTCGCGCCTGTCGTCCCGATCAGAGTTACTTACCTTGATGCATCGAGATTTTTGTTTGGTTGCTTGACGGGCGGAAAATTTCTTTAGGCGGGCATTTTTAGACGCGGCGAGCGGCGGGTGAAATTTGTCCAAAAAATCTTGGATTGAATTTTTTATCCGCCCCAATTTCACGTTTGCGACCGCGGCGGCTTGTGATGCGGCTGGCTTTAAGTTTTGAATTTTAAGAATTTCGTGAAAATTAAAAGTTAAAAGGTTCGAGATCGGCAACCTTGAACCTTTTAACTTTTAATTATTAATTGATCAACCGTCGCCCGTAAAAGTTCCGCGAATATAGCTGTGATAGGTCGGGTCTGACAAAAGCGAGTTGCGAAGCTGTTCCATCCAGAAGCCGTTGACCTCGCCGCCGTTGCGGATTTCATTGACGATCATCCGTCCGAGATACGGCATTCCGAGCGTGTCCATGCGGCTCGTGCTGTAGCCCGAATTCCGCAAATAATAGCCCTGCGCGACATAGGCGGCGACT
>CADEFG010000979.1 GCA_902826505.1 uncultured Acidobacteriota bacterium | reverse complement strand
GACAAAACGAAAAATATTAATGCGCGAACAGCGGCTTTGGGGGTGGTCGGAACGACGGGAAAGGGCGATGAGCGCGCTTTTCCATTGATCTTCAATCAATTTAAAGTTGCGCTCGATCAAAACGATTTCAACGGGCTTGCCAATAGTGTGCAGGGTTTGATCAAACTTGCCGATCCGCGTGGTCAGCAGGCTTTTGAGCTGCTCAAGGAAAAATTTAAAGATCAGTCGAACATTCTCGGTTATGTCAATTTTTTGGAGTCGCAGTTTAAAGCGGCAACCGGCAAGTAAGGGGCAGAACCATCTGCGGTAGCGGATGGTTTAATACTTTGTAATCTAAGTTTCTTGATATTTTTCTTGGCGTCTTGGCGGGAAAATAAATTATTCATTTTTGACAAATTAATTTCCCGCCCAGCCGCCAAGTTTCGAAACTTAACAAACTTAAATTCCAGAGTAGTGAATTTTCATAGGAAAATTTCTAAAGAATCATCAAACCGCCCGCTACCGCAGACGGTTCTGACTTAATCATTATGAATCACAAAAAAATCATTCAGAATTATTTCGCGGCAGGTTTAATTTTCATCTTTTCCGTTTCATCGTTTGTTTAAGCGCGTCCGATGAACGCGCTTTTCCGGCAGGACGACGGGCAAAAGGTCAAAAAACTACCGCCCGTCCATTTTATCCGCAGCCGTGATTTCGATATGCGGCATATCGCTTTGAATTTAAGGTTTGATTGGGAAAAGGAACAAACTTTTGGAACGGCGACGATCACACTTTCGCCGATGCTGCCGAATTTTCAGACCGTTAATCTCGACGCCGGGGCGATGACGATCAATTCCGTCAAATTAAATGGCAAGGATTTGAAATTTACTTACGACGAACCGAACACGAGCCTTTTGATCGAACTTGACCGCGTTTATCGGATTGGCGAAGCAGCAACTTTTACGGTCGATTACCGGACAAAAGGCTTGGTCGTTGCAAATACGCTCGGGTTTGGCGCGGGCGGCGGTTTGAAGTTCATCAAACCGAAAGCCGACAACCCGAACGGGCGCAAACAGATCTGGACGCAGGGCGAAACCGATTACAATCGTTTTTGGTTTCCGGGTTATGATTCGCCGAACGATTTTCGCACTTCTGAAATAACCGCGACGGTCGAAAAACCGATGTTCGTCGTCTCGAACGGAAAATTGGTGAGCCGCAAGGACAATAAGGACGGCACGGAAACTTTTCATTGGAAAATGGAGACGCCGTTTGCCAATTATCTGACTTCGGTGGTCGTCGGCGAATATGCGGAAATCAAAGGCGAATATGCGGGGATTCCGGTTTCGACCTATCTTTATCCGAACGAGGCGAAAGCCGTCGCGGCGTCGGTCAAAAATCTGCCGGAGATGGTCAAATTTTTCTCGGAAAAAACCGGCGTCAAATATCCTTACGTCAAATATGCGCAGACGATGGCGGAAGGCTTCGGCGGCGGCATGGAAAATATTTCGGCGACGACGATGACGCCGACGATGATCCACGACGAACGCACTTTGCTCGATTTCGACAGCGAAGGCTTGCAGTCGCATGAGCTTGCGCATCAATGGTTCGGCGATTACGTGACCTGCCGCGAATGGTCGGAAATCTGGCTCAACGAAAGTTTCGCGACCTATATGCAGGCGCTCTGGGACGAGCATTCAAAAGGCAAGGATTATTTTCTTTACAGCGATGTTCGGTCAAATCAGGAGGCATATCTGCAAACCTGGAATCAGG
>CADEFG010000978.1 GCA_902826505.1 uncultured Acidobacteriota bacterium | reverse complement strand
ACGGGGCAAAAAGATTTGCGGAATTTTGGCGGAAACCTGCGAAACGCCGAAAGGTTTAGCCGTCGTAATCGGCATCGGAATCAACCTTAAATCCGCCAGCCTCACGCCCGAAATCGCCGACACGGCAACTTCGCTCGAAGCCGAAACAAACCAAACGCCGGACGCAGAAATTTTACTGCAAAAGCTGACCTTTTTTTTGTCTGAATACTGCGCCCGGTTTTACGACGCGAACGGCGCGGAAAAAATTCGGCGTGAATGGACACAGCGTTCGTCATATGCGTTTGGCAAAAATGTTAGAGTTGTGTTAGAAAATGAGACGATTCACGGAAAAACTCGCGGCATCGAAGAAAACGGTGCGCTGCGGGTCGAACTCGAATCGGGCGAAATGAGGATCGTTCACACGGGCGACGTTGAAAATTTAAGGACAGTTTAGCCACCGAAGTTCACAGAGAACACAGAGGTTTTTTAGGATTTCTCGAAAACCTCTGTGTTCTTCGGCGGCAAAAATATTAAATGAAAAAAAGACTTTCGGAAATTCATCCGATTTTTTATCACACACGGGTTTGGCAGATGCGGCTTTCGCGACGCATCTCGGACGCGCGAAATTCGGTCGCCTTTGCCAGTCAACAACAAACCGAATCGCTGCCCTTTACGGTCAAAAATCATCAATCGCTGCTGCGGCGCAAATTGGGATCGCTCGATATGCGGTTTCAGGAAAACAAGGTCACGAACCTGAATCTGGCACGCGCGCCGATTGACGGACTGCTGATCCGCCCGCAGGAAACCTTTTCCTTCTGGCAGCGGATCGGGCAAACAACTAAAGAAAAAGGTTATCTCGAAGGCTTGCAATTATCGCGCGGCGAGATCAAAACCGGCATCGGCGGCGGTCTCTGCCAGCTCGCGAATATGCTTTTATGGATGGCTTTTCATTCGCCGCTTCAAATCGCGGAGCGGCATCATCACAGTTTCGACCCGTTTCCCGACGACCGCCGGGTTTTGCCGTTCGGCAGCGGCGCGAGCGTTTTTTTCAATTACATCGATCTGCGTTTTTACAATCCGACCGAATACACTTTTCAAATTCGGATTCGGCTGACGGACGAACATCTGAAGGGATCGCTCGTTTGCGAAAAGGAATTGCCGAATACCTATCACGTTTTCGAGAAAAACCATCAGTTCGTTCAAAAAAACGGTAAAAATTATCGCGCCAACGAAATCTGGCGCGAGATCATCGACCGCCGGACGGGAAATAAAACGGACGAGGAGATTTTGGTCAAGAATTTTGCGGAAGTAAAATACGAATTGAATTTTGCGCCGCAAGCGTGTAATTTGTAAAAAGCTTTTGATTAGAAATTTTATAATAATATGAATAACGAATTTGATTTTGACAGCGAAGATTTAAGTTTTGAAAATTTTGACGGTGATTTTGACGAGTTTGCCGAGTTTGAAGACGATGACGAGGTTTTGGTGCGCACCGCCGTTTTATCGAAAAACAATATGATCGCGCTGTTATGCGTCAAGACAGCCAACGAAGGCGGCGCAATCTGCCGCGTTGACCCGCGTGAAGCGCAGCCCGCTGTGCAAATATACGACGATCCGGCAAAAGCGATCGAATGGTTTAACAAAAGTCTGCGGACCAGTCATCAAAACGGCTGGAAGATCGTTTACGACGGTCTGCCGCTGCAAGGCTAATTGATTCGGTTTTTGGTTTTTGGTTTTTGGTCTTTGTAAATAGGACCAAAACCAAAGACC
>CADEFG010000977.1 GCA_902826505.1 uncultured Acidobacteriota bacterium | reverse complement strand
CGAAACCCCGAAAAGTTCGCTGATATTGATGATCCCAAGACCGTGAATTTCCAAATAATCCTGAATTAATTCGGGCGATTTGCCTTCCAGTTTCTCACCGACTTTTTTTATTAAGACCGAATCGTCGGCAATCAGATAATGCCCGCGCGTGATCAGATCCAAAGCGCATTCGGATTTTCCGATCCCGGAATTTCCGAGCAGTAAAACCCCGATCCCGAACATTCCCATCAAAACGCCGTGGAGCGTAATTTGCGGCGCGAGAACTTCCTGTAAAAACGCGGTCACCTGATTGATCGCGCCCGAACTGACGAGATTTGTCCGCAGCAGCGGCAAATTGTTTTGATCGGCAAGCATTTTAAGCTCCACCGGCGGTTCAAGTCCCTTGGTTATCAAAATACAGCTGATCTTATCAAGATTGAGGTTTTTGATCGCTTCGATTTTTCTTTCGCTGTCGATTTGTGAAAGATACCAGATTTCGCTTTGACCGACGATTTGAATTCGCCCGGTGTGAATATAATGAGTAAAACCGGCGAGAGCCAGTCCGAGTTTTTGAATCCGCGCCGAATTTATTTCGTGTCTTTCTAAACCGTTCCTGCCCGCTAAAACTTCAATTTGAAGTTCGGACGGCGATTTTTCGGCGAACTCGGAAACCGTAATTTTGGGGCTCTCGTTTTGCATCAAATTTAGTGGTCAGCACAAAGCGGTCGGTGGTTAACATTTATCAATCAAAGGTTTTAACTGACCGCCGATCGCAATGCGCTGACTACTTTTAAGGTTGAATCAAACCATAATCTCCGTCCTTGCGCCGATAGATGACCGAAACCCTTTCATCTTCGGCATTTCTAAAAACCAGAAATTGATTTTCTTCGTCGTGAAGCCGAAAAACCGCTTCTTCGGCGGTCATCGGCTTGACCGCATAGCGTTTCGCGCTGACGATTTTCGGACCGACCGGTGACGGACTGACTTCATCGACCGGTGTGCCCACTGAGGCGACCTTTTTTGCTTTGTGATGTTTGTCGATGATCTTGTTTTTTATTTTCAGAGCCTGTTTTTCAATTTTGTCGATCGTTTTTGAAAGCGACTGGTACATATCCGCCAAGGTGGAATTCGCCGTTAAAACATCGTTGCGCCATTTAACAATAATTTCAGACCGATGTCTGCCTTTCTCGACTTCGATAATAACGTGCGCGTTGATCGTTTTGCCGTCAAATAAATGTCGAAGCCTTTCAAAATGTTCCTCAACATGAGTTCGCAGTGCCGGAGTTACTTCAATATGCCTGCCAGTATATTCAAATTTCATAAAATTGCTCCTCGTGTTTGCTAGATAAATCAAAGAACGATTTTGATTTGGGATTGCGGATTTGAGGTTACGGATTTTGAAACCCAGCAAAGTCAATTAAAAACTTGGAATTAAATTAATCCCAAATCCGCAATCTAAAATCCCAAATCAAATAACGGTTTTGCGTTCCCGCGAACCGGGAATCTGCATTTGGTCGCGATACTTTGCAACCGTCCGGCGCGACAATTTCACGCCTTCTTTTATCAAAATTTTTGCAATTTCATCATCGGTCAGAGGTTTTTTCGTGTCTTCATCCTCGATCATCTTTTTGATCCGGAGTTTGAGGATCCGCGTCGAAACCTCTTCGCCGTCTTCGTTGAGCATTCCTTCGCTGAAAAACCGGCGAAGTTCGATGACGCCCTGCGGCGTGTGCGCGTACTTCCGATTGACGATACGCGAAATCGTCGAAAGATGC
>CADEFG010000976.1 GCA_902826505.1 uncultured Acidobacteriota bacterium | reverse complement strand
GAAAACGCGAAGAAGGTTGTCATCCGCCGCAAAAATGACGAGGGTTTACTGGTCTCGACCGAATATAATTTGAAATTGATTAAAGACGGAAAAATCGCTGATCCCGTCTTACAGGTTGGCGATACGATCGAGGTCGGTAATTAAATTCAGTTTATAAAAGGATAAATTTTATCAATAAACCTTAATTGTGTTTGTTGAACATTCTTTGCTAAGATATTTGAGCCTTGCCCGAGGAATCAAGTCGGGCAATCGCTTGTCTGAAACGATAAGAGGAAAGTCCGAACACCAGAGGGCAGCGAGCCGGATAACACCCGGGCGTTTGAGCGATCAAACGACGACAAGTGCAACAGAAAACAGAACAGCCCGCAGGGGTGATGTGTGAAACGACGCGGTAAGAGCGCGTCAGCGCATTTGGTAACAGATGCGGCTGGGTAAACTCCTCGTGGTGCAAGACCAAATAGGAAAACGATTTTTGAGTTGCCCGCTCAAGGTTTTACGAAAGTAAAACGGCGTTTTCGGGTAGGTCGCTGGAGCTTTTCGGTAACGGGAAGCCTAGATGAATGATTGCCCATCGCTTCGGCGAAGACAAAATTCGGCTTACAGACTTGGTTCCAAGGGCAAGGCAGTTTTTATATTTTATTATTTAAAAAAGGAGCTATTTTATAAATCATGGCTAATCGCAAAGGCGTATTTATCGGAGCATATGTGCCCAACGAATTGAAGGAATCACTTCGCCGTCGGGCGGCTTTGGAACATCGGACACTTTCTCAGGAAATTACCCGAATTTTGGTCGAAGCCGTTCATGGCAAAGGACTTCCTGTCGGAAGCGTTGACCGCCGAAGCGGAAATACGGTTCCGCGCCGCCGCGCCACCGATCCCTTGCCGCGCCGCCGCGCCGAAGATTTACCGTTTATCGCCACCGAAGAAAAAAAGAAATAAAAAACTTTTGGTATAAAATCGAGAAAAGTGCTGGCGTTTCAATTTCGTCAGCGCTTTTCTGTTTTCAGAAGAGATTTGTTAAGATTTAGACGAATGAACGCAAAAATATTCTGGCTTTCGATAATTGGCATCATTATCAGTTTTTTTGGCGGTTTTTATCTGGCAAACAGTCTGAATCGTAATGAAATAAATACGCTCCGGGCGGAAAATGAGGGTTTAAAAAGAAATGAACGACCAAATAACTCAAACGAAAAAGAGCCGAACTTAACCGATGATGAAATCCGCCAAAAAATCGCCGAAGCCGATCGAAGTCCAACAAATTTCGGCTTCCAACGAAATTTGGGTCTGGCTTTATTTAGTTACGGGGCAATGAAACAAGATGTCGGATTGATTTCAGAATCCGCCCGGCTTTTGCAACGAGCCTATGATAACGACCCGCAAGATTATGATGTGATCGTTACGCTCGGCAATGCTTTTTATGATATTTCGGCGATCAAAAAGGAAAACGAAAGTTTTAAAAAATCCCGCGAATTTTATTTCAAAGCCCTCGAATTAAAACCCGACGATTCAAATGTTCGCGCCGATTACGGTTCGACCTTTTTGTTTGGCGAGCCGGCGGATTTAGACAAAGCGAGCACTGAGTTGCAAAAGGCTTTGCAAACAAACCCGAAAAACGAAAGGGCTTTGCTTTTTATGACCCAGACGCTCTTGAAGCAGAAAAAACCTGACGAAGCCGAAAAATATCGAACCAAACTCAAAGAAATCAATCCAAAAACACCGGAATTATCCGAACTCAATTCGCAGATTTCCGCCGACGG
>CADEFG010000975.1 GCA_902826505.1 uncultured Acidobacteriota bacterium | reverse complement strand
CGCTGCTTCCGCAGGATATGGTCAAACGCGGCAATTTGCGGTGGATCGAAGCGCGCAAAGTGCCGGCGTTATTAAAGTTTTTCAACGCCAAAGAACAAGGTCTGCCGCCGCCGGTTTTTGCTTCGACGACCGCCGGGCAGGCAACGGCGGAAAGTCAAACAATGCAAACTCAAAATTTTGCGTCGCCGTCCGGTTTTGCGCCAAACCCGTATCAAACAACGATCAATCAACCGCCGGTCGATAATTTCCAACCATCGCAAAATCCGTTCGATTCACCGCCCAATACTCAAAATTTCAATCCGCAAAATAATTGGCAGGAAACAGGCTTTTTACCGCCATCACAAAATTTTAACCAAACGCCGTCAATGGATTTTTGCACCATGCACCCGGACGTGCCCTCGGTTTTTATCTGTGATACGTGCGGCAACGGGTTTTGCAAAGCGTGTCCGAAATCTTACGGCGGAACCGTTAAGATCTGCCCGTTTTGCGGCGCGATGTGTAAATCCGTCAAAGAATTCGTCCAAAAATCGCAAGCCGCTTTTCAATATGACCAGGCTTTTTCGAAAGGTTTCGGCTTTGAAGATTTTTTTAACGCGCTGGCTTACCCGTTCAAATACAAAGCGAGTTTGATTTTCGGGGCGGTCATGTTTATGTTTTTCACGCTCGGGCAAGGCGCGGCATCGATGGGCAGCATCTTGCTGATCGGCGCGGGCTTATTTTCGTGGATGTTGGCAAATATGCTGACGTTCGGCGTTTTGGCAAACACGGTCGAAAATTTCTCGCAGGGGAATATCGGCGTCAATTTTATGCCGAGTTTTGACGATTTCAATCTTTGGGACGATGTGATTCACCCGTTCTTTTTGAGTTTGGCGGTTTATCTCGTGTCCTTCGGATTGCTGGCGGCAATCGCGATCGGCGGCGTCTGGTACACCTTCAAAACAATTTCCACGCAAATAACCGCGAACGACCAAACAAATCAGTCAAACCCTTTAACCGGCAAAGACAATCCTTTCAGCAATAATCCGGCGGCGCAGAAGCAAAAAGATTTATACGGCGACGGTGCAATGCCCGACGAAGACAGAGTTTCAAAAACGCAAAGCAAACCCGTCAATAACGAAGAAGAAGAATTCAAGCGGATGAACGATTTCATCAACGAGCAGCGAAAAAAACAGCTTGAATCGGGACTCGGAAAATCGCCGGAAACAAAAGAAAAAGAGATGGAGGCGATCGGGGCGAATTTGCTAAAACTGGCGGTTCCGTTTTTGGTTCTCGGAGGTCTCGCATTTCTCTGGGGAATTTTCTATCTTCCGGCGGCGTGTTGCGTCGCGGGCTATACGCGGTCTTTTTGGGCGACTCTCAATCCGACGGTCGGACTCGAAACGATCAAGCTGCTCGGGTTTGATTACGTCAAACTCTGGTTTATGGGGCTGGCGATCGTGATTGCCTCATTTGTCATCGGAATGATTTTAGCCTTGATCTTTCTACCGTTTGATATGCCGACGGTCGGAAATCTGCCCGCCAAAGCAATCGGCGCGTTATTCGCGTTTTATTTCTCGGTCGTGTTTTCGGTGCTTTTGGGTTTTATGATCTATAAAAACACCGATAAATTAAACCTGTTCAAAGGTTAGAAAGTTAAAATTCGAAAGAAAAAGGGTGAAAAAGTCGGGCTTTAGCAAACAGCCAGACCTTTTCACCTTTTTACTTTTTCACTCTTGAACTTTTTTTCTTTATAATCATAACTTTGGTTTTATGTGAAAGT
>CADEFG010000974.1 GCA_902826505.1 uncultured Acidobacteriota bacterium | reverse complement strand
CGAACTGCAATCTGAAACAAACAAAATCGAAGATTCTGAAATTGAAAATATTCGCCGGGAATTCACAGCGGAAAGATTAGAAGAGTTCTTTTGGGAGGAAATAAATCAAACTCTCGAAGATCCTTTTTTTCGCTCTTTCGATGATGAAAGCGAATGGGGTTCCGAGTTTTCCTGTGAAAACGGCAGTGCGACAGAATTAGAAGATTTTTTACAACTTTGTGTTCTGACCGAAAAGGAAATCAAAGAGCCGGACGATTATTTGATGATTGATTCGGAAACCGATTGCGAAGCGGCGGGTTTAAGCGATTGTAGTTATTGGTCTGAAAGATTGGGCGAGTTAGTCGAAATCGCCTGCAAACATTATAAACCTGTCGGGCATCGTTACGATTACAACGACGGTTGGGCTGATCGTTATTCGGGGCATTGTTTGTCGAGCGAAACAATCAGCATTTCTCTTAAAGAATCAGCTTTGACACCGACACGCGAGAAAATGCTCGGTATGATTGAACTTCGGAAAAAACTTATGGCAATGGAAGTTGAATTTGATGCCGTCAATCGGCTGACGGCATTTTAAGCCGTGAATACTTTGAAAAATGAATGACGCGATAATCAGTCTGCCGACACCGGTTAAAACTTTAATGATGACGGAAGCACCTTGCCGCGAGCTTTGTAATTTTTTGATTTATCAAAATAATCCCGAACTCCTTAATGAACGAGCGCGGCGGCAGCCGATTAGAGATTTTAAGAATTTGCCGACCTCCGTTAAACAAGTCGGTGAATTACTCGGTGCGAAAAAATGTGAGAAAAATAGAAAACTTTATTTCGATTGCACCGAAACGGAAAATCATCGCGGCATTTTGATTCATAATTTTAATGCCCAATTTTGGGTTCATTTTTTTCGTCGCGGCATTGGTTTAGTTAATGTTTCGTGTTTTAGTCAGATTGCTTCCGCGCAAAGTTCTGTTTTGCCGACAATGACCCGGACGGTTGCCGATTCATATGAATATCAATGGTTCACGCACAATCTAGCCGATAACTTTTTCCAAAAAGATAAGTCCGAAATTTATATCAAAAAACTCGCTAAATATTTTGTCGAGAAGGTCAATCCGAATCTTGTCAGTCCATATCTAATTTTATCTGAAGAAAAGCAAACTCAAGAGCCATATAAATTTGTGCAGGGAAGTCTGGAGAATCTGAAAACGATATTAAAGCAATCAATCATAGTTTGCGAAGCTATTAAGCGGCAGAAAGACCCGAACGGAAAATCTTGGGTGAGTCCTTACCTAACGGTTACTTGCGGAAGTTTAAACCAACTTCCCTCAATTGAACATTCAACCGAAAGTTTTCTTAATCAAATCGGCGCGTTGGCAATAAAAGAAAATATTCCCTTCACAGTGCTTAACGACAGTTCTTTCCGGCGAATTGAGAACAGCAATTTTGATTTTATCAAGAAAAACAAATACCACATTTATCTCAATTTTCAAGAGAAAATCCAGTCCGCCACACCGCGAGCAAAAATTGCCGCCAAACTTCATCTGATAAATTGGCTTAAGGAGCAGGGTAGAGAAGGAAATTGGATAATCAAAGTATGGAAGCTGGAATCAACCGAAATATCCGACAATTTCGCCAAAAACTAAATATCTTATTTCGCTGGCTGATTTTATAAGTTCTATATTTCTTTTTTCGTCTTTAAGATAATATGTTTTCAGACGCATTAAAGTTGAAATAATCGCGTTTTATTTGGACAATGGATTTCAGCCGCT
>CADEFG010000973.1 GCA_902826505.1 uncultured Acidobacteriota bacterium | reverse complement strand
GAATTATTTGACGGTAAAAATCTCGTTGCTAACACGATTAAAGCGTGGTTTGCTGAATGTTGGTGGAAAGCCGGTGGTTGGATTTATCCGGTTCCGGCTACGATTCACGTGCACGATGATTTCGGTGACGGAGAAATAATCAATCTAACTGAAAAGAGATTTAGAAATAAGAAATGAATTCATCTTATAGAAATCCATAAACTGCCAACAAGGCAGGCAGATTTGAAACGTCTTGGCTAGACAAAATCGCCTTGTAAAAATTAAACTAACAATTTTGCAATTATCGACAAATTTTTAACAAACGGAGATTTTTTACAAGTTTATGGCAATTTCAGCAAACGATATTAGAAAGGGAATGGTTATTCTTTTTGAAGGAACGCCGGTCAAGGTGATGGAATTTCGGCACCACACGCCGGGCAACCTGCGGGCGATGGTGCAAACGCGTCTGCGTAATCTTTTGACGGGAAACTCGTTCGAGCATCGTTTTCGCTCGAACGACACGCTCGACGTCGTGCGGCTCGACCAGCAACAGATGGAATATCTTTATTCGGACGGCACGCATCATCATTTTATGAACACGGAATCTTACGAACAGGTAGCGCTCACCGAAGACGAGCTCGGCGACGCGGCGCAATGGCTGATGGCGGGACTCAAGATCGAGGTCGAATTTTACGACGGCACGCCGATCGGCATCACGCTGCCGGCTTCGATGGAACTGACCGTCGTGACGACCGAACCGGTCATGAAAGGCGCGACCGCTTCGAACTCGAACAAACCGGCGACGCTCGAAAACGGCGTCACGCTTTACGTTCCGCCGTTCATCGTCGAAGGCGAAAAGATCAAAGTCAACCCGTCGGAATCGAAATATATGGAACGCGTCAAATAACTTTATTGTCCCAAGCCTCAAGCCCCAAGTCTCAAGTCTTTGATTTCTACTTGGGGCTTGGGACTTGGAACTTGGGACTATGTTTGTGCTTTACAATTTTTTGCTAATCATCGGCTTCATTCTAATGTCGCCGGTTTTTTTGCTCAAAAAAGAAAAATATGCCGCCGGTTTTTGGCAGAGATTCGGATTTTTGCCCGCCTTCAAGATTGATGAAAGGCGCGTTGTCTGGCTCCACTGCGTTTCGGTCGGCGAGGCAAACGCGGCGCGCCCGCTGGTCGCGGAACTAAAGAAACAATTTCCCGAATATCGTCTGATAATTTCAACGACGACGCGCACCGGGCAAAATCACGCCCGCGATATTTTCAAAGACACCGCCGAGACGATCTTTTATTTTCCGTTCGATTTCCGGTTCTGCGTGCGCCGCGCTCTGCGGCATTTCAAACCGGCGGTGATTCTTTTGGTGGAAACCGAGATCTGGTTTAATTTCTTGCGCGAAGCCAATAAAAGCGGAGCGAAAACCGCCGTTGTCAACGGCAGACTTTCCGAAAAATCCTTCAAACGCTATGCTTATATCAAAAATTTTATCCGCCGCGTTCTGAGCTATTTTGACCTTGCCTTGATGCAGACAAACGCGGACGCGAAACGCCTCATGTCGCTCGGCATTCACCCGACCAAAATTAAAGTAACGGGAAACATCAAGTTTGACCAGAGTTTTGAAAAAAGCGATTTGACCGCCGAGCTGCGCGACCGCTTTGCCGTCACCAAAGACGCGCCGATGATCGTTGCGGCAAGCACGCACGCGCCGGAAGAGCGTTGGATTCTCGAAAGCTTCAAAATGCTTTGGAAGGAGTCGCTCGAAAAACCGCCGCGCCTGTTGATCGT
>CADEFG010000972.1 GCA_902826505.1 uncultured Acidobacteriota bacterium | reverse complement strand
GCCGGTGTTTTTCGATAATCCGTTCGATTTCGGGGTCCAGTTTGATACCGGTAATTTTTTCATCAGTTCCGGGTGGCGGCAGCCAAACCTCGGCAACCGTTAAAACAAGCGCCTGTCCGGTTTCGGGTAATCCGGCGCGCACCAGATCATCGATTGCCGATTCTGAACAGTCGGAACCATCGAAAGAAACCAATATTTTCATCTTTTATTTCTCCAAATTTTAAAATCAATGCCCATCTTGCCGGAGCAAGGTTCGTGCCAGCCGCTAAACCAAATGAAATAATGAAAAAATTCAAAAGGTGTGAAAGTTTACGCGATTAAAGTGGGAAATTCTTCGCGTTTCAACCAGTTTACCGGTAGGTTCCGAAAAAACAGTTTATACAATGTAATTACGATAACCGAATGAACAAGCGGTTTAAACTAAACCTTTAAAATCAGGGTCCGAATTTTGCACGAACATATTTATAAAATGTTTTTTTACATACAAAATTTGTAATTCGGAGGTAATAAAATGATGAGTAAAACTGCAGCTCAACACAACTGGTCGGTATTTCTTGAAAACTTCAGCCGGCAAAATAAAGCGCGTCCGACGAGGATCGGCGTTTTTGAAGGCGAACCCGGTTCGATGACGGATTTTTGGCTTGAGGACGGACTTCCGCTCGAAGGCATCGATTTGGATACCCGCGGGGAAACCGCGCCGACGATTCAAATTATGCTCGGCGAGTCGGCAAAACCCGACTCGCGGGCATTTACCCACACGATTGTAAATACGCGGTTTGTCAAAATAATACTAAGCGCTTCGGGCGAATCCGACGGGCTCGAGATTGAGAACGAAAAAGGCGCAATTACCATTCTGCGCTTTGAAAATGGATTCTGACAACGTTCCCGGTGGCTCTCCGCAGATAATGAAGATCACTCTTGCATTTCAACATATTTTGCGATCGGAAATTTCCGGCTATTCCCTGCGGCAGCGGCTCGAAGTTCGCTCGAACGAGATCGACAAGATCGCGCAAAATGCCCGTGAAGCGACTGAATTGATTAATCCGGGCATCCTGATCGAATCCAACTCGCCGCAGTATCTCTCCACGAAACTCGGGGATTTAAAGGTCGAGATGCTCGGGGAAGCGGCGAAAGCTGCCAAAATACGCGCCGAACGGATCGCCTCAAGCACCCGCAACCAAATCGGGACGGTTCGCTCGGCAAAAATGGGTGTCATGCAGATCACCGCTGCCGATTCGACTCAAGTTTCGAACGCCGGTATCAGCGATACTTCCTCGATTGAAAAAGATATTACGGCGGTCGTCAACATCGGTTTTGCCATCGACTAAAGATAAAATTTCTTTTAACAAACAAAAATTGTCGAAACTCAAGAGTTTCGACAATTTTTGTTTTCGGTATTTTGATGGTCTAATTCACGATTTTGAATAGAACCTTTTCCAAGCCGTCGGCGATTGCCGATCTCACGGCATCCGTCGGGCTGCCGTCAAATTTCTGTATTATGCGGGTTTGTCCGATTTGAGTATTTGAATCGGATTTAATAAGGGTCAAAACCAATTCGACCTCTGTTTTAGCGGTTTTGGTATCTATGCCGGTAACTTTTCCGAAAATTCCGCCGACCTTGGATGCTGACGATTCCCTGACCTTTTTTATTTCGACGTTCAAAACGTAATCGAAAGCGCCTCCCGCGAGCGGGTTGAAATTTCGTAACCTAAGTAGATCTTGCAGATACTTCTTAGTTTCGCCATGATTTATTTTCGCCTCGCTGCGGTAG
>CADEFG010000971.1 GCA_902826505.1 uncultured Acidobacteriota bacterium | reverse complement strand
GAATATGCCCAAACCTTTCAGGAAAGAATTACCGAACTCAACCAGCGTTTCGAGCGCTTGAATATTTCTCAGGAAGTGCAAACGGCGATCATCGGAAAGATCGGTTCGCTGCTTGATGCGGGCGGAAGTTTTATTACGTCTCTGGCGACGAATCTCGCCTTGAATATCGTTTCATATTCGCCGTGGTTGATCTTAGTGCCGATTCTATCGTTCTTTTTTCTCAAGGACGTGAATTTTTTCAGGATTTCGCTTTTACGGATTTTTCCTTCGGGACGCTGGCGGGCGCGTGCCGAATCGATTTTGTCAGATGTTAATACGACGCTCGCCGCCTATACGCGGGCGCAGCTCATTTCCTGTTTGATCATCGGCTGCGTTTGTATGCTCGGGTTCTATATTCTGGGTTTAAAATACGCGCTGCTGCTCGGCATCGTCGCGGGAATTTTAGAATTCATCCCGCTGATCGGTCCGATCACGCTCGGGATTACGGCAACGGTCGTCGCCGGTTTCAGCGGCTCGGGTTCGCAAGCCGTCTCGGTTTTTATATTTTTAGGCGTTTTGCGGGTGATCCACGATTACGTGACTTATCCGCGCATCGTCCGCGAAGGCATTCACCTGCATCCGCTCGCAATTATCCTTTCGGTTTTGGCGGGCGAACAGATCGCCGGTATTCCGGGAGTTTTTCTTTCGATCCCGATCGTCGCGATCGCGACGGTCTTCTACAAGCATTTTCTGGAACACAGCGGCAGCCGCGGATTGTTTGCCGGATGGCTCGAACCGAAAGAGATTCCGGCTGAGGAAGTTCAAAAATAGAGGAAATTTTATAAAATGTCGCCGTTGACTTGGTTGATTGTATTCTTTTTTGTTCTCTGCTTTTTGGTTTTACTGGTCTATATTCTCGTTGTCAGAGCCTTTTACTGGGGCGACAAAAAGGAACCGCCCAAGAAAGAAGGTAAAGCTAAAAAGTAGCCGGTCAAGGTCGAATCATTCGACCTTGACCGGCTACTTTTAACTTAAAATTACTTTCCGACGATTTTATCAATCCCGATAATGACAAAATATGAAAGCGCCGCGATGAGCGCTGCCATCGGAATCGTCAGCACCCAAGCCCAAACGATTCTTCCCGCAACGCCCCATTTGACCGCCGAAAATCGTTTCGCCGATCCGACTCCGACAATCGCGCCCGTAATGGTATGCGTGGTTGAAACCGGAATTCCCGTATAGGTTGCAAAGAAAAGCGTCAGCGCGCCGGCAGTTTCCGCACAAAATCCGCCGACCGGTTGGAGTTTGACGATTTTCGTGCCCATTGTCTTGACGATTCGCCAACCGCCCGAAAGCGTTCCTAAACCGATTGCCGCGTGTGCCGCCAAAACGACCCAAAGCGGAATCTCAGGTAATTTCCCGGCTGGAGTCATACTCAAATAGCCGCCGGCGACCAGCACAATCGTGATGATGCCCATCGTTTTTTGCGCGTCGTTGCCGCCGTGTCCGAGCGAAAAAGCGGCGGCGGAAAAAAGCTGTCCGACACGAAACCCTTTATCAATTTTGGCAACATTAGTTTTGTGGAAAATCCAATAGACACTGACCATCAAAATAAAACCCAGCGTCATTCCGATCAGCGGTGAAAGAACGATAAATGAAAGCGTTTTTATCCATCCGGCGGCGATCAAAACGGTATTGACACCCATCACACCGTTACCGCCGATATACGCGGCAATCGCCCCGCACGCATAACCGCCGACAAGCGCGAGCGAACTCGAAATCGGCAACCCGAG
>CADEFG010000970.1 GCA_902826505.1 uncultured Acidobacteriota bacterium | reverse complement strand
CATTGATGAAATAACGCCCGTCGCTTGCCTCGATCTTTTCGATCTCGGCGATGTTCGGCGTCGTCGCTTTGATTTGAACATTCAAAAGCGTTTTATCGCCAAATTTAATATCGCCCATCGAATCGGCTCGACCGCCGACATCTTTGATAAAACCGCCGCGTGCCTTTAAGGCTTCGAGATCGTCGATCATCACTTCTTTATTGCGTCTTCGCGCCGCATTCAACACTTCGACGCTCGAAAAATCTTCGATCGAAAACCTTTGAACGCTGAACGCGTTCGTTCCGATATTGGCGATTTTTTCATCGACATAAGCATTAAAACCTTCGACGAGCGAAACAACCACGATGACGGTTGCAACGCCGAAAATAACACCGAGAAGCGTCAAAAACGAACGCAGTTTGTGAGCAAGAACAGATGCAAACGCTAACTTTAGAGCTTCATAAAACGACATGAATTTTACCTAAAATTCTTTATTTGAACGAGACATTTTCTTTTACGCTTGTCTGTTATTTATGTTTCGCAAGCATTTTAACCTTTGAACTCCTGCCTTAATTTCCAGGCGAAAAGCAGAATCATAGATTTAGTATTGACAAAAAGCAAGACAACACAATAAACAAACATTTGTGATTTGTTTTGGTTTTTGCCAAGCCTTTCGCAAAACCTTACAATTAGGACTATATGTTTATTGACCGTGTAAAGATCAGAGTCAAAGCCGGTGACGGCGGAAACGGCGTGACGGCTTTCCGACGCGAAAAATTCGTGCCGCGCGGCGGACCTTCGGGCGGTGACGGCGGCGCGGGCGGAAGCGTCTGGCTCGAAGCGACCGAAGGATTGAACACTTTGCTTCACCTGCGCTATAATCCCGAACACAAAGCCGAACGCGGGCGGCACGGCGAAGGCTCAAACCGGCATGGCAAAGATGGCGACGAGGCAATCGTCCAGGTGCCGGTCGGAACACAGATTTTCGACGCCGAATCGGGCGATCTGTTGTTTGATTTTACCGAAGCCGGACAAAGGTTTCTGGCGGCAAAGGGCGGCAAAGGCGGCTGGGGCAACCAGCATTTCGCGACGCCGACGCGCCGCGCGCCGAAATTTCACTATACGGGACGACCGGGCGATGAAAAGGAATTACAACTCGAGCTGAAACTTATCGCCGATGTCGGTTTGGTCGGTTTCCCGAATGCCGGAAAATCAACCTTGATCTCGGTCATTTCCGCCGCGAAACCGAAAATTGCCGATTATCCATTTACGACGCTCGAACCGAATCTGGGCGTTGTTGATCTCGGCGATTTCAAAACTTTTGTCGTTGCGGACATTCCGGGTTTGATCGAAGGCGCGTCGGAAGGCGCCGGTCTCGGCGACCGTTTTTTGCGCCACGTCGAACGCACGAAACTGATGCTCCATCTGGTTGATGTTTCCTCGATCTCGGGCAGAGATCCGGTCGAGGATTATGAAATCATCAACCGCGAACTGGCAAATTACAATGAGGATTTAGCCGAACGCCCACAGATCGTCGTCGCGACCAAACTCGACGCGTTGGACGAACCGGAAAGATTGGAAAGCTTGCGTGCCCGCGCCAAACAGGACGGCAAAGATTTTTTGGAAATTTCCGCCGTCACAAATCAAGGCACAAAAGAACTTGTTTCGGCGGTCGCAAAAAAACTGGCGGAAATCAAAGAAACTGAAATGGAGATTGATTTGAATCAGGAAGGTGACAATTAACGAATTATTCAACATAAAAATGAACGATGGTTCGCGGCATTTTGCCGATATG
>CADEFG010000969.1 GCA_902826505.1 uncultured Acidobacteriota bacterium | reverse complement strand
AATATTCTCACAGTTCACAAGATTTATTTTGGAATCCGTTTTATAATTTTCGTATGTTGAAACCGACCGAAATTGCCATTCCTTTTTTCGCGCTGATGATCGCGGTTGAAACCTATTTATCGGTTCGTTACGAAGAAAATTACGACCGGAAGGACGTTTGGACGAATATCGCGCTTGGGTTTGGCAGTTCAGGTTTCGGTATAATTTTCGGCTTATTGACGAGCTTGGCTTATCTGGGGATCTACGAAATTACGCCTTATAAAATGCCGATGGATGTTTGGTGGTCGTGGACGATTCTTTTTTTTGCCGACGATTTTCTTTATTACTGGTTTCATCGCGTCAGCCACGAAGTCCGTTTTTTCTGGAATTTTCACGTCGTTCACCATTCGTCGAACCAGTATAATTTGAGCGTTGCGGTGCGCCAAAGCTGGTTTTCGGGGATCGCGCATTGGATATTTTACATTCCGCTCGCGGTTGCCGGTTTTCCGCTCTGGTCGTTCGTTTTTATGCATGGTTTGAATCTGATCTATCAATTTTGGATTCACACCAAAACGATCAAAAAACTTCCCGCGTGGTTTGAATATATCTTCAACACACCGTCGCACCACCGCGTTCACCACGGCGTCAACGTCGAATATTTAGACAAAAATTACGGCGGGATTTTTATAATCTTTGACCGGCTCTTCGGCTCGTTCACGGAAGAAAAAGAAGAAGTCCGCTACGGAATCATCAAACCGATCGACAGTTATAACTGGCTTTGGATCAATTGGCACGGTTGGGCGGAAACCTTCGACGCGATGCGAACGAAAAAAACCGTTTACGGCAAACTGCGCTGTCTGTTCGGTGCGCCCGCGATGGATTTTGAGGAAAAAGTTCTGCTCGCGACAAATATCAACAAACAAACCTGAGCTATGAAAAAAAACATCTGCTTTTCGTTCGGGCTCGTCGTTTTGCTCACGATTTTCGCGTCTGCGCCATCGGCGCAAAGCCTCAGGATCGCTTCAAAAAAAGTTACATATACACGTCCCAAACCGTCTTCGGATTTTAAGAAAACATTTACGGTCAATTATCCGAAAGTCAGCGGAGTGCGTGGAAACTTGGCGAAAAAACTTGCATATTCGATCAGTTATCAAAAAGTCTTGAATTTCAGAGTCGCGGACGAACTCGGCGAATATCAATGGCTTGAAGAAGCCGATTTTTCGGTTGGTTACAATAAAAAAGGTGTTTTGAGCATTTATCTTTCGATGACCGGAACGGCGGCGCATCAAACGACCGTCGGAAAAAATATCGTCGTCGATCTGAAGACCGGAAAACAGGTAAAGCCATCCGTTGTTTTTACAAATCTGAGCGGTTTGGTTGCTAAACTAAAGGAAATTCAAAACCAAGATATTACGGAAGGAATTAAGATAATCAAAGCCGATCCCGATTTTTCAAACGAAAATACGGTTGAACTTTTTAAATTCGCAGATTTCAAAATATTAAATCTCGACGGATTTTCGGTTAATGACGACGGCGTGAGTTTTGTTTACGATTACGGTTTTCCGTATATTCTACGGACGATCGAGCCCGGCGGCAATTATTTTCTGAGTTGGCGCGAAATAAAACCTTTTATCAAGCGCCCGGGCTTGCTTGGAAAGTTTGTTCGTTAATATACTTAAAGTTTATGAATGAGAGAAAAATTCGGGTTCTGGTGGCAAAGCCCGGACTCGACGGACACGACAGAGGCGCGAAGGTGATCGCCCGGGCATTGCGCGATGCGGGAATGGAAGTCATT
>CADEFG010000968.1 GCA_902826505.1 uncultured Acidobacteriota bacterium | reverse complement strand
AGCATCCACGGATTTGCCGGCGCATTTTTGCCGAAGATCAGCGAATGCGTCAGATAGATCAGCGGCAAAACCAATCCGAGACCTAACACGGAAGCTCCGGCGGTCGAAAAAATATTCAAAACCTGAAGTTCCGCCGGGTAAGAGGCATAGCGGCGCGGCATACCCATATAACCCAAAATAAATTGCGGGAAAAATGTCAGGTTAAACCCGACAAAGATCAACATTGCCGAAATTTTGCCCCAAAACTCCGAGTAGAGCTTCCCGGTCATCTTCGACCACCAGTAATGCAGACCGCCGAGATATGCCAAAACCTGTCCGCCGACCATCACATAATGAAAATGCGCGACGATAAAATAAGTATCCGTTAAGTGAACCGTCAAACCGATCGAGCCTAAGAAAAGTCCGGTCAGTCCGCCGATCAGGAAAAGTCCCATAAATCCGATCGCGTAAAGCATCGGCGTATCGTACGAGATCGATCCCTTGTAGAGCGTTGCCGTCCAGTTGAACATCTTGATTGCCGACGGCACCGCGACGACCATCGTCAGGAACGAAAAAACGAGTCCGGCGTAGATCGATTGTCCGCTGACAAACATATGGTGTCCCCAAACGAGAAAACCGAAGACGGCGATCGCGATCGAAGAAAACGCGATAAATTCGTAGCCGAAAATCTTTTTGCGCGAGAAATTGGAAATCAGTTCCGAGATGATGCCCATTCCCGGCAAAATCATAATATAAACCGCCGGATGCGAATAAAACCAAAACATATGCTGGAACAAAATCGGGTCGCCGCCGATTGACGGGTCAAAGATTCCGACGTGACCGACCCGCTCCAGCGCGAGCAGCAAAACCGTGATCGCCACGACCGGCGTGCCGAGAATCATCACCAGGCTCGTCGCGTAATGCGCCCAAACGAAAAGCGGCATTCGAAACCACGTCATTCCGGGGGCGCGCATCGTGTGAACCGTGACGATAAAGTTCAAACCCGTCAGGATCGACGAAAATCCGTTGATAAAAATACCGAGCCCGACCGCCATCACATAACTGTTTGAAAAGGTCGTCGAATACGGCGTGTAAAAAGTCCAGCCCGTGTCAACGCCGCCCTGCATCAATGCCCAGAGCGTGAGCGCGCCGCCAACCCAGTAAATATACAGACTCAGCAGATTTATGCGCGGCAGCGCAAGGTCTTTGGCGCCGATCATGATCGGCAGCAGAAAATTCCCGAGAATCGCCGGAATGACCGGAATCAGGAAGAAGAAAACCATGATCACGCCGTGCTGCGTGAAAACCTTGTTGTAGGTCCCGGATTCGAGCAGATCGCTCTGCGGTGTCAGAAGCTCAAGCCGAATCGTCGCCGAATACAAACCGCCGATCATAAAAAAGGCGGAAACGGTGATCAGATACATAATCGCAATGCGTTTATGATCTTTGGTCAAAAGCCACGATCTCAGCGTAAAACCGTTCGTCAAATAGTTTACCTTTGGCTTTTCTCCGATGTTCATTGTATCTACGTTTTGCATAACTCTACCTATTTATTACTGCTCTTGGTCGGTTCGGTTTTATTGCCCGGCGCATTCGGATTGCTTGCCGGATTCGTGTTGCCCGGCGTCACCGGTTTGGGCGAACTCGCCGGGGTTGTCGAATTCATCGCGGCGTTCGGATTATTGCCCAATGATTTGATATAAGCAACCAGTGAAACGAGCTGTTCTTCGGTGACCTGTCCTTTAAAGGTCGGCATAATCGGCTGATAACCTTCGACGATCTGTCCCGACGGGTTCAAAATC
>CADEFG010000967.1 GCA_902826505.1 uncultured Acidobacteriota bacterium | reverse complement strand
GCCGCTTGTCTTTTCGCGATTCGAAAGCGGAAAATGGACGGAGCCTCAAGTGATGCCGTTTTCGGGTCGCTATTCAGACGCCGATCCGCTCGTCACGGAAGACGGCAAGCGGATGTTTTTTATTTCGCGCCGCCCGGTCGACGCGAATATTTCGCCGAATGCCGATGGCAGATCGGATATTTACGCGGTCGAAAAAACAGCCGGCGGCGCGTGGGGCGAACCGCGAAATCTGGGAACGCCGGTCAACAGCGAAGGCAGCGAGTTTTTTCCGACTTTAACGGCTGACGGAACGCTCTATTTCGGATCGGGACGCGCGGGCGGCAAAGGCGGGATCGATCTCTATCGTTCAAAATTCACGGACGGAAAATTTCAGGAACCGGAAAATCTGGGCGATGCGATCAATACGAAATATGATGAATTCGAAGCCTTTATCGCGCCGGACGAAAGTTATCTGATCTTTATGGCGGATTCGCGTCCCGACGGTCTCGGCGGTTACGATCTTTACATCAGCTATCGCGAAAACGGCACGTGGACGAAAGCGGAAAACTTGGGCGCGCCTTTTAATACGGCGGCGAACGAGCTTTCGCCAAAAATAACGCGCGACGGCAAGTATTTTTTCTGGACGAGCTCGCGCAGCGCGATCGACAAACCAAAAGCGAAAAGCTGGGAGATCGGCGAATTGACCAAACGGCTTCGCGAACCGCAAAACGGTCTTGGCGATATTTATTACATCGATGCCTCCCTGCTAAAATTAAAAAAAGTTAAATAATTCGGAGGTTTTGATTTGATGTCAGAGGAACATTTTTATAAAGCGAAGGTCGTTTGGACCGGCAACGAAGGCGCGGGCACAAGCGCTTACAAGGCTTACAGCCGCGCCCACGAGATTTCGGGGGACGGCGGGAAAGCGACGATTTTCGGTTCAGCCGATCCGATCTATCGCGGCGACGCAGCGCGCTACAATCCGGAAGAACTCGTCGTCGCGGCGCTTTCCGGCTGTCATATGTTGTGGTATTTACATTTATGCGCCGATGCCGGTGTCGTGGTCGTTGATTATCGCGACGAATCGATCGGCAAATTGATGGTTGCCGCCGACGGTAACGGCAAGTTCGCCGAAGTGACGATCAGCCCGCGCGTGACGATCACAAACAATTCGGACGCCGAACTTGCTTCCGAGCTTCATCACAAAGCGCACGAATTCTGCTTTATTGCCAACTCGATGAATTTTCCGGTGTATTTTAACCCGACAATTGTTTTCGAGAGCGAAAAAGCCGCCGCCAATTGATCGAAAAGTGAGTAGTGCAATAAATGCGCTTATTGCTCTACTCACTTCAAATGAATTTTGATAAATTCAATCACTTCACGAAGAATTTCGCGGGACCTTTCATCGTTGTTTTGATTGTCGAAACCGTGCACGCCGTTTGGGTGATTGGCAAAATTGAGCGCGATGTTTTTGGAGATCGCCTGTTGGACAAAACGGTCGATCGAATCGTTGATCATCGGAACCTCGTCGCGTCCGGCGCGGGCAATGAACAGTGGAGGGATTTTGGCGGAATCCTTTTCAAGATAGGTGATCGGCGAAAACGCCTTGACGATTTCGGGCGTTTCGGTGTTTTTATAATTCGATTGCGAGATGTCCATAAAAGCGTAAAAACCGATAAGGCATTTAACGAACGGCATATTCACGCGCATCGGCAGCGAGAGCATCGGACCGCCCGCCGAAAAAGCGATCAAACAAATACGGTCTTTGTCGGCATTATATTTATCGGCGTTGGCGCGTACGTAATTGACGGCTT
>CADEFG010000966.1 GCA_902826505.1 uncultured Acidobacteriota bacterium | reverse complement strand
CGACCGCCACGGCCACGCCGCGGGCGATCGCCGGTGTCGCTTCGCCGTTGATCGAGGCAACAATTTCAGCGTCGGGCTGAACGCTTCGCACACCATCGGCAAAACCTTCGCTGCGGAGCAGACAGGGGCGAAGCCACGGAAGTCCGACATCCAAAATCCGGAGCGGCGAGCCTTCATCGGTTTTGACATTTTCGCCGACCCAAACGCCCAGATCGTAACCCGCGTCGTAATCGCAGATCGCAACCATCGTCGTCATCCCTTCGACCGGATTTGCTTCGACAACCACCGGTTTTCCGGCTTTTTCCGCCATTTTCAGAATTTCTTCCAAACCGCTCGTCGCCGCCGGCGTCAAAATCAGCGCATCAACTTCGGCGAGCATTTCACGCGCCTGATCG
The DNA here is from genome assembly GCA_902826505.1 of uncultured Acidobacteriota bacterium. GTDB lineage: Bacteria > Acidobacteriota > Blastocatellia > Pyrinomonadales > Pyrinomonadaceae > JAFDVJ01. The sequence continues at coordinate 1,408 of CADEFG010000966.1, read as the reverse complement.
ATTTGATTTTCAACGCCCAGATCGGCATCTTTGATCACGATCTCCGCGCCGTACTGCGCCCCGCGCCGCCGGAGAATCTCGATCACGATCTGATACCAGATATGAAAACTGTAATTTGTTAAATAACCGATCCTCTTCGGGAGTTTTGCCGCTGCGACGAGCGGAACGGCTTGAATTGCTTCATCAAGCCGCGGCGGCGCGTTATACTGCGTGACCGGCGGTTGATTTTCCGTTGCTGCTGTTTGACTCATAATCTTCTCACTCCATCTTTCTCGACTTTAAATTTTTTTACATTAACTAATCTAATTTTCGACTTGCGGAACCCCGCCGATCTGCGTTAAAAGTCCGCCGTCAACCGTCCACACCGCGCCGGTCACAAACGATGAACTTTCGTGCGCCAAAAATGCGACAACTTCCGCAATTTCACGCGGCGCGGCAATTCTTCCAAGCGGATGCATCGCATTGCAGGCATCGTAAACCGATTGCGGATTCGGATCTAAGGAAGCCGCCCATTTGAGCATCGGCGTGTCAACCGTGCCCGGACAAACACAATTGGCGCGAATTTTTTCTTTGGCAAAATCCATCGCCATCGAACGCGTCAGACCGACCAGACCGTGTTTGCTAACCGTGTAGGCAAGAACGTTTTGCTGGCTGGCAAGCGCCTGCACCGATGAAACATTGACGATCGTGCCGCTGCCCGCTTCCTGCAAAAAAGGAATCACCGCCCGCGCCGCGTTCCACGCACCCTTCAAATTTACATCCAAAACCTCATTCCATTGTTCTTCATCGGTCGAAACCGCCGTCCCGTAACGCTGAATTCCCGCGCTGACGACCAGAGAATTGATACTGCCAAATATATTTCGCGTTTTTTCAACCGCGTTTTTGACCGTAACAAAATCGGCGACATTTACCTTTTCAAAAATCGCATTTCCGCCTGACTGTTTTATTTTTTCACAAGTTTCATTGCCCGCTTTTTCATCCCAATCGAGAATCGCGACCGCCGCGCCGCGCTCGGCGAGGATTTCGCAAACCGCCTGCCCGATTCCCAATGCGCCGCCCGTCACGACCACCGATTTCCCGTCAAATCTCATAAAATCTCCTAAACTTTTTCCGCTTGTGAAATTTCGTCCCGCTCTTCCGCAAAATTCTCGGCGTCCTCCGAAGGCTGCGCCGAAGGCGGCGGAAGATATTTATACCATGTGAAATAAAGAATGATGACCGTCACGATGGTCGTTCCGAGCAGACCGAAACCGATCGCCAAACGGTGCAAAATCAAATAAAGCATCGAAACATAAAGCGCCGTGATGCCGATCATCGCGACCGCCGTATTGAACAAATCACGGGCAAACGGCGATTGTTTTTTAAAGTCGGGCGTTTCCTCTAAAACCGCATTTTTCGCCGGTTGCCA
>CADEFG010000965.1 GCA_902826505.1 uncultured Acidobacteriota bacterium | reverse complement strand
TTGACGCGCAGATCCGATAGAAAACTAGGCGGCGGCTTGCTTTGCTCGTCGGCAACCGGAATATAACGCGCTAAACCGTTAAACGTCCCGAACCATAAAGCGCCGCTCGGGTCTCGTTTACACTGCGTCACAATATTTTCCGATAGTCCGTCGGCTTTCGTAAAAACTTTGATTCTACCTGTTTCCAGATCAAGCCGATTCACGCCGCGCCCGGTGCTGATATAGATTCGCCCGAAATTGTCTTCCGTCACGCAGTTTGCCTGATTGCTCGACAAACCCTGCCGCGTCGAAAAGTTTTCCAGACGCGGTTTTTCAGCGGTCGTCGGGTTGTCGATCTTCAGAACGCCGCTCGTACTCGTCACCACCCAAATGCGTCCCTTTGAATCGGTAAAAATATTGTAAATATAACCGGGCGGCAAGCCGTCTTCGGCGGTAAAGGATTCAAATTTGCCGTCGCAAAAACGGTATAATCCGCCGCCGTAAAATCCGAGCCAAACGTTGCCCGCACGGTCTTCGCCGAAAGCGGTCGCCGTGTTTTTCGACGGCAAATTATCATCCGTCGTATAGCCGTGAAATGTTTCGGCGGCGCGTTCCCAGCGCTGAATCGTGTTGACGGTATCGCCCAAAACCGAACTCCAGATATCGCCGCGCGAGTCCTCGAAGATCCGGAAAACCGCGTTTGTAAATAAACCGTCGCGCGTCAAATAAGTTTTCAGCGGTTTGACGACTGCCAGATCTTCGAGCCGTTTGACCGGCGGATACCGCTGCAAACCATTTCGCCGGCAACCCACCACGCGCCGGTATGGTCGGGAGATGTAATTTGTCCCGAGCCCCAGTTTTCCGCAATCATCTCGCGCGGCGTCACGGTGTCGAAGTTTTTGCCATTGAAACGATGAATTTTAAATCCATTGGAGCGAACGTAAGTTTCGCCGTCCGCTGCCGCAATAATCGAGGTGATGTTCGCGCCGCTCAACCCGTCCGATTGGTCGTAAAGTGTAAAGCCGTGCCGCGCCAGACGTTTGACGCCATTCAAATTTGTGCTGAACCACAGATTTCCGCCCGTGTCTTCCGCCATCTCGACAATGCTTTCGGTCGTTAAAATTTGGAATTGCGGCGCGTTTTCATCGGCTTGCGGAGTGTATTCGGACAAACCGCTGCCGACGAAAATTCGTCCATCCGAAGTTTCGAGCAGCGCGTTTATCCAGATATCGGAATTAAACCGTCTTTTTTACCGAAGAAGCGAATCTCGCGCGGTTCGTCGCCGACATAAGAAAACAAATGTAAACCTTTATCGCTGCCGCCCGCGCCGACCCAAAGGCGCCCGTCTTTGTCTTCGAGCAGAGATTCGGCAGTCATTTTGATGGCTGTTTGGACGCCCGATCGATCCGGCAGAATCCGGTAAAGCCCGGATTCTGCGCCCGCCCAGATCGCGCCTCGCCGGTCTTCCAAAATAATCGAAAAGCTTTCGTCCTCGTTTTTCCAGACCGTTGGCGACTGAAATTGCTGCAATTGCCAATCCGCCTGTTTTTCCAATTTATAGACGCCGCTTTCGGATGCTATCCAAACCGTGCCGTCACGCGCTTCGATCAAATCTTCGGCTCCCCACATTTCCGACGCGGTCTTCAAACCGGCAGGACGAAATACGCGAAACATCGGCGCTTCCGGTTGATTCTCGCCGGTCTGCCCGCGTTTTGACACGCCCGAAGGATCGAACAGGACAAGTCCGTTGTTTGTCCCGATCCAGAATTCGCCGCTCCGGGTTTCGAGAAAATCGTTTATGGCGCGGTGCGGCAAACCGTCGTCCTG
>CADEFG010000964.1 GCA_902826505.1 uncultured Acidobacteriota bacterium | reverse complement strand
TCCTGCCAAGCCGCATACGCCGCACTGGCGCGCGGAAAATCGGGTCCGGCACCGAAATCGTAATCCATCTGTCCCCACGTGTAATCGATCAGCAGAAAAGCGAAAAGCTGTTTGGTCGGCGTCGTTTCGATAAAACCGTTGAGCGCCTTAAGATTTGCCGAACGCTCGGGATCGGGTCCGAAAAACGCGCCGGTCGGTCTGGTCGCCGTCCGTTTCGCGCCGAATTCGTGCTCGAAAACGCGTTCGTAACCATACTGAAATTTCATGCCGATAAAGGTTTGACGCTGTAATGCCAGCATTCCCTGCGTATCCGTGATCCAGTATTGAGCGCGTCCGCGCCAATCATAGCTGATGTTGGTCGCGTTTTGAAGGCGTTTGAAAATAATCGCCTTTTTCGGGTCTTGATCGGTTTTATACTGGATAAACGAACCAAGATAATTCGTATCGGTTCGCTGCGTAAAGCCGACGTCGGCACGATAGTCGCGCGATCTGCCGAATGCCAGGTAATTCATGTATAAATTTCGTCCGGCGCGTTCGATCCAAAAGTTGTAGCCTAATCCGTTGCCCGTCCGGTAGGCGGTTTGGTCGAGATCCGGATCGTAAAAATTGCCGCGCGTAGTCGTTCCGACCAATTGAAATTCGGCGACGGTTTTTGAATTAAAGCGGGTTCGACCGTCAAAACCGGCGGTGTTGTTGTGACGGTCAACGAAATTATAGGTCGTCGCAAAGACCCCGAGATTATTTTCTCTGCCGATGTCACGCTTAAAGCGCAAAACTCCGATGTCGGCATTTTTATCGACAAAACGGTCAATCCCGCAAACCGTATCGGGTTGCGTCAGCCGCCGGTCGAGGCAGATAAGTAAATCCTCGCGCTCATCCTTCGAATAATTGCCGGGCGCATTGTCCGAAGCGTAGAGCAGACCGAATGTATTTTTCCCGCGTCTGCCGGTGATTTTGGCGGCGATGTCGGGATCGATGATCGCGCGCGTGTTGACGATGTTCAGCGGCGTTTGAAAAATATCGATCCGCTCCAAAAAGAACGGACGTTTTTCGGAAAAGAAAATCGGGAATCGCTGATTGGCGGTCGTCACCGGCGCATCGGCTTCGACCTGTGCAAAATCAGGATTGTAAGCAAAATCAAGCGTGATCGTCGGGGTCAAGCTGAATTTGGCGGTCATTCCGAAATCGCCCTTGAGACCGTCGTTGACAAAACGTCCGGCGGGATTGCCGTCAAAGGTATAACGCGTCCGGCGACCCGATTGAGAAACGGTAAAACTCGGGTTGATCTCGATCTGGCGGGTCGTTGAAATATCTTCGAGCCCGGTAATATGCCCGGCTTTGTTGAGCGAACCGGAAGTGCTCCGGTTGCCGCGCATCCACGAATTAAGCTCGTTATTGTTATATTTGATCCGCCGGAAAATATGAATTCCCCACTGTTTTCCCTTGCCGGCTTCGTAACGCAAAGACTTAAAAGGAATCGCCACCTCGATCGTGTAGCCGTCTTCGGTTAAAACGCCTTTCGAGTCCATCACCAGATCAACGCTGTAATCTTCCCCGTTGGTTTCGGTAAAAATCCCGTCTGCCTGAACGCCGAGCGGGTTGAAAAAAATCGCATAAGCCTGCCGCCGATCATTAAAAGTATCAAGATAAAGCCCGACATAATCGTCGTTAAAAATATTGTCGCGGCGGGCGACCGTGGCGCGGACTTTATCCCGATCCTGTTTGATGCGAAAGGCGAAATATATATTTTTGGCATCATACCCGATCAAAACTTCGGTCAAACTGCTCGGCGCGACATTGTCGCCCGGCT
>CADEFG010000963.1 GCA_902826505.1 uncultured Acidobacteriota bacterium | reverse complement strand
AATAACGCGCTCGATTTTTTTCCGTTTCTAAGCGTGAGTTTACATCCAGACGCATAAAATATAGCGGTTCGGCGCCGGTCACATTTTTCCAAACCGGTAAATCTTTCCCGTTCGGATCACCGTTTTTAATAAAATTTGCAAAAAATTCCTGCATGACCTTTGACACTTTGTAATCATCCGCCGTCCACGCAAAGACATTGTTGGTTGCCAAGTTTCCCATCGCATATTCGATTTCGGCTGAATGAACCGCGCCGCGCGGCACAGAGGCGCTGCTGTCTTTGGCATCTTTCATCGCCGGTCGCGGGCGCGCGTAAAGATAGCGGAAGACCGGTTTCGCGCCGGTTCGGCTGTGAATATCCGCCCATTTCCAGGTGCCGAAACCGATAAATTGGTCGCCGGCTAAATCGGTCGCGGATTCGATAACCTGTTCCCGCGTCGCGCCCGGATATAATTTCAAAATCTCGTCGGCACGCATCCCGAAACGTGTTCGCACGGCTTTTTCATAATTTTCGGGCGTTGGTTCGCTTTTGTCCAAAATGGCGCGCCAATTCGATTCTTCAGTGTTCCAGCCAACCAGTAAAGGAATATGTGCCTGTCTGCCTTCCGAGTAAGTTTTCGCTGGTGATTCGGTAAAAAAATAACCGTCAACCGTCATCGGAAACTGCCATTTCCACGGCGGATTTGCCGCTTGAATCTGTTCGGTTGTCAAAGCGCGGAGTTTTGCCAGAGAATCTGCGCCGAGACTCGCGGCGAACGCTTCGCCCTTTTGTTGGGCTTCGGAAAGCGGCACAATGCGCGGCGCCGAAGGCTGGGAAAGAACCGAACCGCTTTCGCCGATCGCGCCGCGAATCAGGTCTTTTGAAAGCGGCGAAACCATCTGTGCGCTGACCGAAAATGATCCGGCAGATTCACCCGCAATCGTAATTTTCCGGGGATTCCCGCCGAAAGCCGAAATGTTTTGCGCGACCCAGCGAAGGGCTGCCGCCTGATCGAGCAATCCATAATTGCCGGAAGCCTTTTGCGGCGATTCTTTGGTTAATTCTTGATGCGCGAAAAATCCGAAAACTCCGAGCCGGTAGCTTAAGGTCACGACAACGATGCCTTTCGTTGCCATATTTTCGCCGTCGTATCGCGGTTCCGAACCGTCGCCCGCGATGAAACCGCCGCCGTAAAAATAAACGAGCACCGGCAATTTCTCGCTTTTTTTCTCAGCCGGCGTCCAAACGTTCAGATAAAGACAATCTTCGCTCATCCCGTCAGAACGAAAAACCATATCGCTAAAAACCGGATGCTGCACGCAGCGCGGTCCGAAGTTAACCGCCTGTCGGACATTTTCCCAGTTTTGCGCGGCTTGCGGCGCCTTCCAGCGCAAATCTCCGACTGGCGGCGCGGCAAAGGGAATTCCCCGAAAGACGCGCACGCCGGATTTCTGTCTTCCGGTGCCCTCAACAATCCCGTTTGAGGTCTTCACACGGTCAGCGGCTTGAATATTTATTAACAATCCGGCGATCAAAATTACCGTCAGGAAAAAATTGACACCGGTAAATAATTTGTTTAAATCCGGAGCCGGAAAAAATTTCGGACGACTCTTAGCGGCTTGGCGTCTTTGCGGGAAATTAAGTTTTATTTCTCCTCCGAGATTTCCCAAAAAAGACAGAAAACTTTCCCGCCAAGACACCAAGGCGCAGAGGAAATCCTGTTTTTCAAGACCGCCGTCAACTCTTGGTCTAAATAATTTCATCTTAAGCTCCTTTTATTTCTTCATTTTCGGTCGAATTTTATCAAACGAAACGATTCCTTCGCCTTCCAAAATCGC
>CADEFG010000962.1 GCA_902826505.1 uncultured Acidobacteriota bacterium | reverse complement strand
GGCGATTATCTGGGGAAAACGATTCAGGTCATTCCGCATATCACCGACGAAATTAAAGCCGCCGTCCGGGTGGTTGCCGAAAAGGAAAAGCCGGATGTTTTGATCGTCGAGATCGGCGGGACGGTCGGCGACATCGAATCCTTGCCGTTTATGGAAGCGATTCGCCAGATCGGCAACGAAGAAGGTCGCAACAACGCGCTTTTTATCCACGTCACGCTCGTCCCGTTCATCGCCGCCGCCGGTGAATTAAAGACGAAACCGACGCAGCATTCGGTCAAGGAACTGCGCGAGATCGGAATCGCGCCCGATATTCTGCTCTGCCGTTCGGATCGTCCTTTGTCGCTCGACCTCCGAAAGAAGATCGCGCTTTTTTGCAACGTTCAGGAAAATGCCGTCATTTCCGCGCTCGATGTCAAGACGATCTACGAAGTGCCGCTCGCCTTTCACGAACAGGGTTTGGATTCGCTTGTCATCGAAGACCTTCAATTAAAGGAACAGTTTCCGAATGTCGATCTGAAGAAATGGCGCGAGCTTGTTTCGACCATCAAAGAGCCGTCAGAGGGCGCGGTCAAAATCGCGATCGTCGGAAAATATGTCGAGCTTGAAGATTCTTACAAGAGCTTACGCGAAGCCTTAACGCACGCCGGGGTGGCGAATAACTTGCGCGTCAACGTCGAATGGATCGAGTCGGAAAACCTGATGAAGGACGATTACGAAGCGCAATTGCACGATTATGATGCCATTTTAGTTCCCGGCGGTTTCGGCAAACGCGGCATTTCGGGAATGCTGCGGGCGATCAAATACGCGCGAAAATCCGCGACGCCGTATTTTGGGATCTGTCTCGGAATGCAGACGGCGTGTATCGAATTTGCGCGCAACGTCTGCGGTCTGCGCGATGCCGATTCGACGGAATTCAACACCGAAACGCCGTTTCCGATCATCTTTAAACTGCGCGATCTGGTCAACGTCGAAGAATACGGCGGCACGATGCGTTTGGGGGCTTGGCAATGCGAGCTCAAAGAGGGAAGTCTGGCGCGCGAGATCTATCACGGCGCGGCGGAGATCAGCGAACGACATCGCCACCGCTACGAATTCAATCCCGAATTTCGCGCCCATTTGGAAAAAGAAGGTTTGGTCATCAGCGGAATTTCGCCCGACGGAAAATTTGTCGAAATGATCGAGCTGCCGCAAGAAAAACATCCGTTTTTCGTCGCCTGCCAGTTTCATCCCGAATACAAATCGAAACCGCTCGCGGCGCATCCACTGTTTGTTTCGTTCGTCCGCGCGGCGCACGAAAACCGTCTCCACAGCGAAAACCTCAAGGACGACGTCGCGAGCAACAAACAGATCGAAATGCCGGAACGCGCACAGGCAGTCGGTGATGAGTAATGAAAAAAATCTTTGCTTTGTTATGGCTCTTTGTTTTTTCGGCTTCCGCTTTCGCGCACGAATACTGGTTCGAAGCTGACAAGTTCTTTCTTGCCCCAAATGAAAAAACTGCCGTTCATTTATACGTCGGCGAAGGTTTGAAACAGGACGAGGAAAGAGTTTATCAAAAATCGAAGACCGAAATTTTTCAGCTTCTCTCGGTTGGAAATATGACGGATCTGAAAAATTCGGTTTCGGACGAAGCATTGCCGGTGTATAATTTTTCGGCGGAAAAGCCGGGCAGTTATTTGCTCGCGCTGGAAAGAAACTGGTCGTTTATCAAGCTCGGCGCGAAGGAATTTGAAAATTATTTGCGCGAGGACGGAATGGAATATATCATCGCCGAACGCGCTAAACTCGGCGAAAGCGAAAAAGAAGGACGCGAGCGT
>CADEFG010000961.1 GCA_902826505.1 uncultured Acidobacteriota bacterium | reverse complement strand
ATGGTTGGCGGTTATGATTTTGCGACCAATAAATTTAATAATGCCAAGCAGGGTTTGCGGCAGACCGGCTCGGCTTACAAACCATATATCTACACGGCGGCGGTTGAAAACGGAATGACTCCCGAATCGACGGTCAGCGGTGCGCCGATCAAACGCGGCGGCTGGCAGCCGCACAACTATGATGGTTCAACCAGTCACGGAAATGTTCCGATGAAGATTGCGCTGGCAAAATCTTACAATCTGGCGGCGGTGCATCTGCTTGAACAGGTCGGAATTCAAACCGGCGCCCAGATGGTTCGCCGTTTCGGCATCACCAATCCGATGGCACCGAGTTTGCCGTCGGCGCTTGGCGCCTCCGAAGCTTCGTTGCTCGAAATGACTTCGGCTTATTCGGCGTTTCCAAATAAAGGGATTCGCGTCCAGCCGCATTTGATCCGCAAGGTGATGAGCCGCGACGGAAGTCTTTTGGAAGAATGGGATAAAAAATCATTCAAAGTGACGAGCGAATATGTCGCGTTGACGATGGTTGAAATGATGCGTGCCGTGACGGCGGGCGGCGGAACGGCTCCCGGCGCAAACGCGAGCGGACACCAACTCGCCGGAAAAACCGGAACGGTCAACGATCATACGGACGTTTGGTTTGTCGGTTATACGCCGACGTTTGTGACGGGCGTTTGGATGGGAAACCCCGAAAAGAAAACAAATCTCGGCAACAATATGACGGGCGGACACGGCGCATTGCCTTATTTCAATGCGTTTATGATTCCGTTTATGAAGGATAAAAAGCGCGATACGTTCCCCGAACCGCCGCCGATGCCGCCGGAAGTCAGACGGGCAAACGAAGCGATGGAACGCGAAGAACGTGAAAAACTCGAAAAAGCCGAACAGGAAGGCAGAAAACTCGGTAATTTTTCCGGAACGACTCCGAGAATCAGTAAAGACGGAACAACCGCACCGGATTCGACGACAAATTCAACCGATACATCAAATCCGCCGGATTCAAATCCGGGCGATACGACTCCGAAGCCTTTGAATACACCGCGCACTGACGAGCGACCGAACACCCGACCGGGAACTCAGCCGACGCCGAAAAAGGTTGAAACGCAACCTGAAAAACCGAAAACGGAAGGCACAAAACGCAAAGGTAAAAAGGGAGACGGTTAGAAAAACCAACAAAAAAAGGAGCAAGAATCAACTTGCTCCTTTTTTTTGATAAAAGTTTAAAATCAAAAAAAACCTGGCGGGCGTCTAGAAAAGATAGATAAAACGCAGATAGCCTGTGACGCCGCGGTCTTTCCAGTAACCGCTTTTGTAATTGGCTTCCGCGACGCCGGTGCTGGTTTGCGCGCCGATAAACGAGCCTGCTCCCGGATCGATGATAATCCCGACATGACCGTCCCACATCACCAGATCGCCGGCTTGCGGAATGCTCACGGAAATAAACAAACCAGAGGCTTCGATCGTCGAAGTGCTGCGGTAATCGACGATCTGCGGTTCGGGCGCGTTCGTCGCGGTCGCCACGTTTTTACGCGCGCCATTGATCACCTGATAGACGAAATGCGAGCAGTCAATGCCTTGTTTTGAATTACCGCCCAAAAGATACGGGGTCGTTTTCCAATCATTGGCGACCGTAAACATTGCCGCCCGCAGAGCGACGGCATTCGCATTATTCTGGATGGCTAAATCCGGATTTGCCATAATAAATTTCTCTCCAATTATTAATCGACTTAACTAAAACCAAGCTCAAAAACACTTTCCGTTTTTTTTAGCTGACGAATTTGCCCAAGAAATGCGGCAGCATTTTTCGCCACCAAACCCA
>CADEFG010000960.1 GCA_902826505.1 uncultured Acidobacteriota bacterium | reverse complement strand
TGCTTGCCAAAAGCGGTGGCGCAACACAGGAAATTTTATTTATTCCGAAACGCAACCCGCAGTTTGAAACCTGGAACGGGCATATGTATTCGAACGAAGAGGCGACGAAGATTTCGGGCATCCGAACGATTGCCGATGCCGCCGAGTGGGAAAACTTCTTTAACCTGCTCAAAAACAAACAACCGTTCAACTCGAATGGAATTTCCCTGACGCCGAACGCCGAAAATCTATATTTATTGATACCCGAAAATACGTTTGAAGCCGACGACACCCGCGAATATCAGCGCGAATGGGAAATTGCGCAGAGTCTTGCCAAAGTGACGCCCGACGAAAAGACACGGGGGATCAAATATGAAGCGACCGGAAAATATCAGATCATCAGCGCCAACCCGATTTTCACCAAACTCCGCTCGATCAAATCGCCCTATGAAATCAAGCTCATGCAGCACGCGATCGACATTTCGATCGAAGCCCATATGCGGGCGATGGCAACTTCGCGGCAGGTCAAATGGGAATACGAAACGCAAGCCGAGATCGAATATGTTTTCCGCCGCCGCAACGCCGATTACTGGGGTTATCCGTCAATTGTCGGTTGCGGTCCGAACGGCACGACATTGCATTATGTCGAATCGCAGGGCGAGGTCAAATCAGGCAGCGTTTTCCTGATCGATGTCGGCGCGGAATACGACCATTACACGGCGGATGTCACGCGAACGTTTCCCGTCAACGGAAAGTTTTCAAAAGAACAGGCGGAAATTTATCAAATCGTTTATGACGCGCAGGAAGCCGCCGCGAAAACGATGAAACCGGGCGGAAGATTTGCCGATCCGAACACGGCTTCGCGGAAGACTGTCGAAGAAGGTTTGGTGAAACTTGGCTTGATCACAGCCGTCGGCGCGACCATTCCGGGAACCCAAATGCCGCAATCCTTTATTTGGTATATGCACGGTCTGGGGCATTGGCTCGGGATGAATGTCCACGATGTCGGGGGACGCGGAAATACGGTTTTCCAACCCGGAATGATGATGACCAACGAACCCGGCATCTATGTTCGCGAGGACGCGCTCGATTATTTCGATCAGTCAAAACCCGGCATGAAGGAATTTCTCGACAAAATCCGTCCGGCTTTTGAAAAATACAAAACGATCGGCGTGCGGATCGAAGACGATATGCTGATCACCGAAACCGGCGTTGAATGGATGACCAAAAATCTTCCGCGCAAAATGAGCGACATCGAAGAATTTATGGCAAGCTCCCAGAACGAGATCAAAATCGCCAACGTCGAAAGAAACAATAATCCGCGTCTTGCGGTTTACAACCAGAACACGAGCCTTTTACAAACCGGAACTGCCGAGTTTTTTGATCTGAACGACCAAAACACCGGCAAAACCGTCCGGCGCGGCTGGATTTTCGCCGGAAAAAACGCGGCATATTCGAGTTTGAATCATTCTGATTAGCCAATCTTAACAAAAAGTAAAAAGCGCCAGCCCGCATAAGGCTTGGCGCTTTTTACTTTTTTACAGCCTCATAACACATCTTTTCGCGGAAACATATTTTCGGGTTTTGCCGCCCGAAATGCGGAAAAGCTCTGCCTTGCCGCATTTCGGACGGCTGAGCCGCCTAATACTATTACTGCGGAAGGTGTGTAAAAAAAAGAACTTTCAGCGATTGAAGAGCGAAAAAAACCCGGGATTATTGGTTTTTGTTGATCCTTGCAAACATTTCAGACGCGTTTGAAATCATTTCTGACGCGTTTGCGGGCAATTCAGAAGCGTTTGAAATCTCCGAAATCGGGTTTAAAATGGTTTCAAATATCTCTGAAT
>CADEFG010000959.1 GCA_902826505.1 uncultured Acidobacteriota bacterium | reverse complement strand
TTCAGGCTTTCCTGTTGAAGAAAAATCTCTGTATCCGATTTTCTACTCAGTTACTCGCCGCGCAATGAATAGTATCGTGAAACTGGCTTTTGAAAGACAAGAAACCATCGAAAGCCAAGAAGCTACCGAAATATTAATGGAAGAATGGAAGGAATCAATCAAGCCTGAGCATACACACCATAATTTATTTTTGGATGTTGCTAAAGATTATGTTGAAGGCTTTGCTGAAAAGTTTATTCCAGTCAAAGGAAGCGTGGAGTTTCTTGATTTATCATTACAAAACGGTAACAACGAAGTTTCTCTTGATTTGGTCTGTGCCTATCAGACAAATAACGATGCACCGATTGCCGTGCTTTTTCGTCCAGAAGGTTTTGACGAGGAAGATTTGCGGGAAAATGGCTTGTTGTGGAGTTCATTAAACGGCAAAAAACGCGCTTCTTTTGCTTTGCTTAAAAACATTGTGCCGAATTTACAACCAAAAATCTTTTCAGGTAAAGATCGTAGATTTTACGATTACCAATGGAATACAAGACCGAAAAATCTCGAAGTTGAAATTTCGCGGCTTAACGAAAAGCGTGTTGCACTCGGCGAAAATCGCTTTATCACACAGGTCAAAGATTATCATTGTAAGAAATGTCCGCAACGTATCGGCTGTCCACATTGGATAAAGGCAATCAATTAAATTTCAAGGAGAATTTTATGTTTTTCAACCAAATGGTTTTTATACGAGAAAACAAATATCGTCAAAATCCGCAAATCAGCTACCAATTAGATAATGCGCCGTATTTATTCGGAAATAAAATTAATTATTTTCCTGCATTAACCACAAGACCACAGGCTATTATTCCACTTCAATCGCCAAAAACAGGATGGGAAACAGCCTCTGAAATACTAGGCAATTTTGCTCTGGGTGTATTGGTCGGCGGTGCTTTGGCATTAACGGCTATCGCTGTAATTGAATTCATTAGACCACGCCGCAACAGCGTTCCACTTACTTTGGGAATGCGTCTTTATATCCGTGAACGCGATGAAGAAATCTGTTTTTATTGCGGTGATTATGCGCCGGACGGTCACGTTGACCATCGTATCAGTCGCAACAATAACGGAAGCAATGAGCCGGAAAATTTAACTTGGGCGTGTGTTTTTTGTAACTGCTCAAAAGGGGCATTAAACGATACCGACTACATCGCGCTACTTAAAGAATGCTATTAATTTTCAGACGATTATTAAACAATTCAAAAGGAGAATAAAATGAAAAGAACAAATGTATCATCATCAAATATTGCATCTATCGGTTATGACAGCGACCGCCGCGTTTTGGAAGTCGAATTTTTAAACCGTTCGGTCTATCAATATTTTAGTGTGCCGGAAAATCTATACAACGGTTTAATGTGTGCTGATTCCCACGGCAGCTATTTCGATTCTTACATTAAGAAAGGCGGTTTTCGATACCAACGAATTATTTGAAATTTCTCTTTTAATAGGGAATAATCAAATCTATTTCATTAGTAATAAAGCCCTTTTCCAAAATTATTCCGATTTTTTGATGACAGATTTTAATTTAATCCAACAACAAATCCTCCGATACTGGCATACGCTAGAGTATCTCGCGCCTTTTAATTTGGATCAGCAAATTGACCAAGCTAATTCATCCCGACAGATTTCTTTTAATCTTGCTAAAGATTTCTATGATGACGATTTGCCTTGGCTCAATCCACAAACCAAAAACAGGTTGGAATTGGATTTGAATAAATCTTACAAGTATCAAATTTACTTTGGAATTTTTGATGCACGGCAGGCAAATAACGAACTTTTGCGGGTTTTTGGAAAA
>CADEFG010000958.1 GCA_902826505.1 uncultured Acidobacteriota bacterium | reverse complement strand
AAAATATTGCCGCGAGAAAGCATTACGGATTTTTCAAGCGTTTGAAGCGAATTTTCCGAAAGAACTTCGATTAAATGAACTTTCCGCGCAGGAAGTTTTCGATGAAATGTTTGTTTCCCACCGGCGCGAACACCTTGAGTCTCCGAAACTGCCCTTTCAAAGACGAATTGATGTCCGCCGTTATTTAACCAGCGCAAAAATAGATTGCGATGAAACAAATTACGTTATTCACAACGGAGCACTCGCGAGCCTGGTCAGCCTTAAACAGCTGCCAAACGGATTCGTCACCGCCGATACGATGCGTTACCTGACAGCGACCAGAAATTTGAAGTTTCCGCACGAAATTGTGGTTGATCTAACAACTATTGAAAAAACGGCGGCGAAGAAAGATTTGCAAAAAAGAATTGACCGGATCGAGGGCAGCCGCAACACCTGGTTCGGTTTTAAGTCCCTCAAAAAAGATGCCGTCGTCATCAAATCAGACCTTGAAAATCTGCTCGAACAGGTCGAAGGCGACAACGAGGAAATTTGTCAGATTCGCCTGAATGTCATTGTTTACGGCGGAATTCAGTCGGGAAAACGCCCATCTGTCGAACAGATTAAAACGCTCGATGACCGTTGCGATGAATGTATAGCTTCCATTCGGAAAAAAACCGGCGCCGACGCAATTCGTGAAGACGCCGCGCGGCAGCGGGCGATTTATCCGCGAATGCTTGCCGGAGAATTATCCTGGCGCAAAACCGGTCAGGAACTGGTTGAAACCGCCGATTCCGTTATCGCTTTTGTCCCGACCGAAACAAATTGGCGCGGCTCAAAGCGTCCGCACAGTATTTTTACCACGCCTTCCGCGACGATGTTCGGTTTAGACCTTTACGACCGGGCACTCATCAAATCGCCAACCGTCATCGTCACAGCGGCGAGCGGTGAAGGAAAATCGTTCTTAGCAACAATGCTGATCACCGACATCCGTGCTCATCGCGGTCAAGTCAAGGTGCGCGTGATGGATTACCGCTATTCGTTCAAACCGATCTGCCGGCTTTTTAACGGTCGACACATTGAGTTTAACGACCAAGAGCCAAAGCCGATCAACATCTGGAATTATCCCGGAATCGAGACAGGAAAATTACCCCCGAAACGACAATTGGCGATGGTTTTAACCGACATTTTGATTTTGAGCAAAACGCCGCGCACCGATGCTATCACGAGTGCGATTGCCGCGACTGTGATTGACGAAGTTTATAAAATGGCAGCGGCGCGAAACGGAATCGGCAGACCGAAATTTCAGCCTTGCTTGGGGCATTTTCTTGATGTCCTGAAAAGTTATCATTGGTCGGTCGCACAAAAAGCGCGAGCAGACGAGCTCTATCTCAAACTCAATATCTACGGGAAAGACCCGTGGCTCAACGCTCCGACTCATCCCGATTACGATACCAATTCGATGTTCGATGTGTTTGAACTATCAACCATTGCCACTTTGGACGAAAAAATCCGCGAATCGGTCGGTTTCCGTATTAGCGCACAGATCATACAGGAGATCGGTGAAGAGGACGAGAATCAGCAAAAAACGGCGATCCTCTTTATCTGCGACGAAGTGAGAGAAATCAACAAGCATTTTCCGGCGATTCAGGAATTGATGGCGGAAGCCTCCGTGACCGGACGCAAAGAAGGCTTGGTGACGATCCTCTTTTCGCAAGCCTACGAGCATTTTACCGGAACGCCGGAACGCCCGAATATAACGGGCATCGATCTGGTCAAAAATTCAGGGGTAAAAATTATCGGTAAGCAAATCGGCGGTTTTGAACGCCTTGCCGACGACTGCGAACTCTCCAAAGAAACAA
>CADEFG010000957.1 GCA_902826505.1 uncultured Acidobacteriota bacterium | reverse complement strand
AAAAATGCGTGAAGCGCGCAATTGGATTTTTTCATTTAACCCGCAAAATGCCGACGAATATATCCAAACAATGCGCAGCGCCGAGGTCGGCGCTTACCTGCGGATGGTCACATCATACTGGGATATGGCGGCTTCGTTCGTCAATCACGGCGCGATCGACGCTGAAATGTTTGCCGATTCGGCGGGCGAGCATATCCTGATTTTTGCAAAAATCCAGCCTTTTCTCGAAGAATTTCGAGAAAAAATCAATAATCCGAACGCATTTAAGAATCTTGAAAAAGTTATTTTGGATATGCCCGACGGCAAAGAAAGAGTCGAACGGGCACAGGCATTGTTAAAGAGTTTGGCAGCCCCCAAATCCGAAGAAGCAACAGCTTAGTTCCGGTTTTTACAAACTTTTAAGTCATAAAAACCTTTAAAAAGTCGCGGTCACTTTTTACAAAACGGATAACTGTATAGATTTATACAGTTATCCGTTTTCAGCTATTAGTTATCAGTTATTCCGAATGTTCATTCCGTCGCGATAAAGTTGGCTCCGGCAAAATCTTCGTTAAGCGTAAAGATCTGCGAAGGTTCGGCAAAAGTAAAACCCCGGCGGCTGACCGTCAAAATATATGTTTCGCCGGCTTCGAGCTGGCTGAAACTAAAATAACCGAACGTGTTGGTTTGAGCAGTTCTGCTATTTCCGCTCGAATCGGTCAACTGAACGATCGCCCGGGCGATTCCGCCGCCGCGCGCGGTCAAAACTCTGCCGCCGAGCGAAACGTTCGCCGCCGTCGACGGAACGACCGTAAAATTGGTGTCGGAAAGATCAAAAAAACAACTCGTCGAACATTGAACTTTGACCCGCGCGGTCGTCGTGCCGATGTTCGGAATCGTCACGCTTTGACTGCCGTCATTCGGCGTATTTGCGAGAATCGTCGTCGGGAACGTCGTCCCGCCGTTGCTCGAAAACAAAATGTTGACATTCGCGCAGCTGACCGGCGCGGCGGTCGTCCCGGCAACATTCCAGGTGACGGTTTGATTCGAAAACCCGTTATAACTCACCCCGGTATTCGGCGAAGTCACATTAAAAGGTCCTGCCGCCGCAACCACCGTGACGGCGGTTTGCGCCGACCGGATGCCGCCGCCGCCGGCGCGATTATCGCGCGCCGTCAATTGAAACTGCATCGTCCGCGAAACCGTCGGCAAAAGCTCGCCCGTCATACAAGTGCCGAAAGCGCAAAGCGTGCCGACCGAATTCGTGCCGGTAAAAGTGCTCGGCGGAACATTGGCGTTGTTCAAAATAAACGGCAGCGACGGAAAATATCGGGTCGCGCCCGCTGCGGTCGGGCGATACGAGCGAAAGATCGGTCTGATGCCGGTCGCATCGGTATTCGGAACGACGTTGGTCGCCGCGCCGAGATCGTATTCTTCCCAGGTGTAGGTCAAAGAATCGCCGTTTGCATCGGTCGCGCTGCCGGTCAATTCAAAAGGCGTATTGACCGGAATCGTACAGGCGGGCGCGGCGGTCACGACCGGCGCGGTGTTGGCGTTCGCGGTTTCGACCTCGCAAGTATTTCCGTTGATAAAGGTGGTCATTTCTTCCAAACTTCTGATATGAAAATAATCGTCCGAGTTTCGCTGCAAATCCTGATTGTTGCAAATTCCGGCGTAGGCTTGAATTGTCGCGCCGCTGCCGGGTTCAAAGGCGGCAGTCACCGAGCGGTTTCCATTACATGAACCGGTTCCGGCTCCGGTTGTATTAAAAGTATGATTGCCGCCGAATTGATGCCCGACCTCGTGGGCGACATAGTCAATATCGAACGGATCGCCGACCGGCGCGGGCGAACCGGTCAGCC
>CADEFG010000956.1 GCA_902826505.1 uncultured Acidobacteriota bacterium | reverse complement strand
GGCATCGCCATCGGCAACAGCAGCAATCTAATTGTCAGAAACAACCGCATCGGTACAACAGCGAACGGCATCAGCCCGCTGCCAAACGGCGGCGACGGCGTGGAAATCGCCACCGGCGGCGGCAACAATCAAATCGGCGGCGCGGCGGTCAACGAAGGCAACTTAATCGCCTTTAACGGCGAGGACGGCGTGCAGCTTGACGATGTGGGAGCCGCACCGCTCGGCAATCCGATCTGGGGCAATTCGATTCATTCGAACGGCGGTTTGGGCATCAATTTGGGCGTTGACAGCGTAACCGCGAACGACGTGGGCGACGCGGACGGCGGCGCGAACCGGCTGCAAAATTTCCCGGTCATCACTTTTGTGCAAACCGGCAGTACTCGTGTTATTGGAACTTTTAACAGCACGGCGAATATGAATTTTCGATTGGAGTTTTTCAGCACGCCGGCGGCGGACGCTTCGGGCAATGGCGAAGGTCGATCTTTTATCGGCGCGCTCAACCTAACGACCGACGGCGGCGGCAACGCGGCGTTCGATCAAACTTTTGCCCCGACGGCGGTAATCGGCAGCTTCGTTTCGGCGACGGCGACGAATCTTTTGACGAACGACACTTCGGAATTCTCCAACGCTAAACAAGTTTTTGCGCCGACCGCCGCCGCCGTTTCAATCGGCGGGCGGGTGATGAACGCAGCGGGGCGCGGCGTTTTCGGCGCGCGCGTCGCGATGACGGATGCGGGCGGCACTACCCGCTATGCGACGACCAATCCGTTCGGTTATTACAATTTCGCCGAAATTCCGGCGGGTGCAACTTACCTTTTCCTCGTCGCGCACAAACGCTACCAGTTCACGCCGCGGGTCGCTTTCGTCGGCGAAGATTTGAACGACTTCGATTTCATAGCTTCGTCAAAATCGATGTTCGGCGCGGGCTTCTGATTGATAAGTAAAATTAACGAGAGGAGATTATAGAAAAGATAAAAGAAATTTTTACGAAAAAAATGCACCTTTGCCGCCGTACTCGTCTTCGCGCTGGCAATTTTCGCTTCGGCGCAGTCGGAAAATTTTCGTGTCGGTGAAAAGGTTGAAACCAATGACGGGCGCGTCTGCAAAATTTTGTAAATCACCGGACATTCGGCGAAGGTCGCGTGCGGCGCGAACCGTTCCGATCTGCGCGTTTACAGCTTCGATTCGATGACAAGCGAAGCGGGAGCCCAAGCGAAACGCGAGCAGCAGGAACGGCAAAGACAAAATGCCGCTAACCAGCCGCGTCCGACAAAGAAAATATTATTTCCTTTAAGAAAAGTTTTTCTGACAATCGGAGCAAGGGAAGTATTGGAAGAATCAAACCAAACTGCAAACGACTTTTTATCACATCATCAATCGGGGGACTGGGGCGATATTTGTGAAGATGATAAGAAAGAAAACGAGCTTTCTTTAAGAAAGGGATTTAGAATTTTGTCATATAAAACTTCAAAAGATGTTAAAATTTGGATAATTAGTGAGGCTTGTCGAAGTTCAACAACGATTTTGCTTCCAAGCGAATACTAAAATTTTGTTAGTGATTATTTGAAAATTAACGGCACATTATGGAGCATTGAAGTTCAAAGTGTTCTCGAATGTGTCCCTAGCCACAAAGAGCGCGAACAAAGCCGCGCTCAAAGTCAATAAAAATGGTGGCTTGGGACAGAATCGAACTGCCGACACGCGGGTTTTCGGTCTTAACTACTTTGTTTGCAATGTTTTAATGGGGCTTGGATGGGTTTATTTCTGCTGATTTTTCATCTTACCTACGTTTATCTAACGAAGTCAAAATTGAATGGTTTTTAATAAGTTGGCACACAAGC
>CADEFG010000955.1 GCA_902826505.1 uncultured Acidobacteriota bacterium | reverse complement strand
CCGAAAGATTCGCCTTTGTGTTGATGATAAAGCGATGAACGATCGTTTTCGAGTCCGGCTTGCATCGCTTCAAAGGCGATTTGCCGTCCGAGGTTTTCGCGGGTGGCGACATATTCCATTTCGGGCGTGATGATTCCCTTTCGCGCATAATGAATCTGCGTCACGTTTGCGCCGGATTTGGCACGAAGCGGCGCCCGTTTCAAACCCGGAAATTCTTCCAATTTGCCGCTGTCTTTAATTTTCGCGATCTCTTCCGCGCCTTTCGTCAAATAACCGTTGTCCTGCGGCAAAATTTCGCGCCCGACGTATTCTTCCGTATCGCCGCGCCCCAAAATCCAATCTCTGCGAAGCTGCGGCAAACCTTCGCGGACATCGCATTTCTCACTCGGATCCGTCCACACGCCGCTCGTATCATAAACTCTGACCGGCGGATTTTCTTCTAATTCGCCATCGAAATCCTTCGACGGCGAAAGCGCGATTTCCCGAAACGGAACGCGCAGGTTATGTTTGTTGTGATTAATTGTATTGCCGTTGGTTTCAACGTAGATTTTTCGCGAAGCCGGCAATTTCACCTCGTCGCTCGTTTTTTCTTTTAATTCTTCTGTCATTGTTTTTCTCCCTTCGTCGGTATTATCCGCATCAGGTTTTAGCGTCTTTCGATTTTGGATTCCGGATTCCGGATTTGAGATTTTTCAATCGCAAATCGCAAATCTAAAATCGCAAACATCAAAACTCTCAGCTTTCGCTCCGCTGAAAACTTTTTGCTTGTTTTAAGTTTAATAACTCTTTA
This sequence comes from uncultured Acidobacteriota bacterium, assembly GCA_902826505.1. Classification (GTDB taxonomy): domain Bacteria; phylum Acidobacteriota; class Blastocatellia; order Pyrinomonadales; family Pyrinomonadaceae; genus JAFDVJ01. The sequence continues at coordinate 1,051 of CADEFG010000955.1, read as the reverse complement.
ACCTGTTTTGCAACGTGCTTAAATATACGGCAAAAGCGGCGAGTCGTGAAGAATCAGAATCTTATGACCAAAGTAGAGACCTATCCTATCTATTTATTTCTTTTTTTACTAAGTTTTTCTTTTGTCAACGGGCAGACGATAACCCCGAACATTCCCGAAAAGATCAACAAATCTCAAAAATATCTGATCTACCTGCACGGCGGAATTGTTCAGGATTTAGGTGCCGACGCGGTCAGCGAAGATTTTGGACGCTATGAATATCACAAAATTCTGGAGGTTTTCAAGGAGCGCGGCTTTAATGTCATTAGCGAAGTAAGACCGAAAGAAACCGAAATAACCGAATATGCCGAAAAGCTCTCGGAACAAATAAAAACCCTGAAAAGACGCGGTGTTGCCGAAAAAAACATCGTTATCGTCGGGGCTTCGCTGGGTGCCTATATGACGATTGAGGCGGCGAACAAACTCAAAATGAAAAAAGTAAAATATGTGCTAATCGGTTTATGCAGCGAATATGCCATCGATCGTTATTCAAAATACAAAGGAAACTTGCGCGGAAGTTTCCTTTCGATCTACGAGGAATCCGACCAGAAAGGCACGTGTCAAACGCTCTTTGAACCGCTGCACCGTAAATCAAAATTCAGAGAAATAAAGATAAACACCGGCAAGGGACACGGATTTTTGTTCAGACCTTATAAAGAATGGGTTGACCCGCTTTTTCAATGGATAACCGGTTGAAACGTAAAAACATAAGGATTGAAGACATTGAAAGCGATTTGGAAAGTTTGGTTAAAGCGGTCGAAAAATTCAATATAAAATCAATTGCGATGCCGGCGCTCGGTTGCGGTCTTGGCGGGTTGGATTGGCAGGATGTTCAGCCTTTGATTGAAAAGGCTTTTATTCAAATGCCTGCAACTGAAATTTTCTTATTCAATCCATATAACAACCGATAAATCTTTACAATCAAACCGCAATTAAATTATTTAGTCACCTTACGCGGCTATATAAATTTCGGGCTTTGCCCGCCGCTGTGCGGAAAGGCTTTGCCTTTCCG
>CADEFG010000954.1 GCA_902826505.1 uncultured Acidobacteriota bacterium | reverse complement strand
TCTTCCGATTCGCGCGATGCAAAGGTTTATGTCCTGGTAGAGGGCGACGAAAAAGAGATTCGGGAGGCAATGAAAGCCCTCCAAAATGCAGAAAAATATGTGCGTTCGCAGGTGGCGATGAGTCTCAGCATTCATCACGCTCCCCATATCCATTTTGTTCGTGACACAGTTGAAGAACGAGCGGGACGCATTGATAAAATTTTAGAGGAATTAAAGGAAAATGGATGAGGTATTAGGGATAAAATAGCGATTCAGTATTTTTCATCCCTCGTCCCCATCACTCATCCCTAAAAATAATGTTGAGCCAAGTTGTAGAACTTATTGAAAATAAACAGTTTTTTGGAATCACCACGCACGTTCGCCCGGACGGAGACGGAGTTGGTTCTTCTTTGGGATTGTGCTGGCTGCTTAGGTCATTGGGCAAGTCGGCGGAAGTTATTGTCAGCAGTAATGTTCCCGTTTCCTATCAAAAATTACCCGGTGCCGACGAGATTCGCCTGGTCAGCGAAATTGACCGGGAATATGATGCGGTTTTTGTGATTGAATGTTCCGATGTTCTCCGCCCCGAAATTATCAATCTCGACAAACAATTTACGGTAAATATTGACCATCACGCCACTTGCGAACATTTTGGAACGGTCAATTGGATTGATTCAACCGCCTCGGCAGTCGGCGAAATGATTTACAATCTCTGTAAAGCTATCGGCGGACGTGTGACTAAAGAAATCGCCGATTGCGTCTATTGCGCTTTGGTAGCCGATACAGGCTCTTTTCATTATCCGAACACCACAGACAGAACTCTAAAAGTAGCTTCTGAACTTGTTAAAGTCGGTGCCAAACCTGCCGAGATTTCGGAAATGATTTATAACAACTACAGTTGGGGACGTATCGAACTGATGCGCGAAGTTTTAAATACTGTCAGACGAGATGATTCGGGAAAGGTTGCTTTTTTAAGGCAAACATTGGCAATGAAACGACTTTCATCTGCTCTGGAGGGAGATAACGCTAATTTCGTAAATATTCCGTTAATGTCGGCAGAGTGTGAAGCCGTAATTTTTATGCGCGAAGTCGAAGATGAAATCTACCGTGTCAGTCTGCGAAGCAAAGGTAAAATCAATGTCGCAAAAATTGCGGAACAATACGGTGGCGGCGGACATAAAAATGCCGCAGGATGCTGTGTCAAAGGTGATTGGGACGAGGTAGAACTTGAACTTGTCAGCGAAGTAGTAAAGGCGGTCAAAAAAGTTCACGAGGAAGAATTGGAATTAAGTTTTGCATAAAATCAAAACCATCTGCTGAGGTGAATGAATAAATTTAGAACAAGGGGGAAAGTAATGACAACTTCAACAAAAGAAAAGCGTTATAAGTGGCGGCGTGAAGATTACAAGGAGAAAACTCACGGGCTTTTAATGGTTAATACCGGCGACGGCAAGGGCAAAACAACGGCTGCTTTAGGTGTTTTGTTTCGGGCTGCCGGACGCGGGATGAAATGTTGTCTGATTCAATTTATGAAGTCCAAAACCGACCGATACGGCGAACACGAGGCACTGGAAAAACTTGGCGTAGAAGTTCACACAATGGGTGACGGTTTTACCTGGGATACAAACAATCCAACTCAAGACATCAAAACCAGCGAAGAAACCTGGGGGTTATGTGTTGAAAAAATGCGAAGCGGAGAATATGATTTGCTCGTATTTGATGAACTGGTTTATGTTCTGGATTATAAATTTCTGGATTTACAAAAAGTTTTAGAGGAAATTAAATCTGTCAGAGAAAAACAACCCCATCTCCACATCATTTTGACGGGACGCAACGCTTCGCCCGAATTGATTGAAGCCGCAGACCT
>CADEFG010000953.1 GCA_902826505.1 uncultured Acidobacteriota bacterium | reverse complement strand
CTCGACATCCTGAACCACAATCAGGCGCTCTAACCACTGAACTATAGCCGCCACAACTCGATTTTGGATTTTAGATTGCCGATTTGGGACGCGGCAATCAGAATTTCCATCAAACCAAAATTCATTTTACAATCTGGAATCCAAAATCCAAAATTCAAAATCCAAAATTGAAGTACCCCCGGCACGACTTGAACGTGCGACCCACAGCTTAGCTTACCTCACTTGGTTTCCCAAGCCCTATTTTCTCAAAAGAAAACAAGTTGAAAGTCTGGACTATATCTTAGACATTTCAGTCTGAGTGCGTATAGTCTCTACGGTGTCTTTTCGATAAATACGAAATATCGAAAAGTTCCCTCGGTATTGTCATAGAAATCTTTCGATTTCCTTAGAGTTCCACCGATACAGCACTCTCCACTGTGTAAGTTTCTTTTTCCCTACACAGGCTCCTATTTGAAGGCTGTTGCTCTATCCAACTGAGCTACGGGAGCATAAAAAGAACGAATAAAAATCTTAACGACAGAAAACTTTTAAGTCAAATTGACGGTTGCTTTCGCACCTTTTTCCTGCACGATCTGCATCATCTGTTCAAAAACTTCCGTTAAATCCATTTCGCTGGTGTCAATGACGACCGCATCTTCGGCGATCAAAAGCGGCGAATCGGCGCGTGAAACATCTCGTTCGTCGCGTTCATTGATCTCGGCGAAGGTCTGTTCGTAACTCGTCGAGCGACCCTTTTCCAGATCTTCTTCGTAGCGCCGCCGCGCCCGCGCTTCGGGTTTGGCGGTCACAAAAAACTTCAGATCGGCGGAGGTGAAAACGACGCTGCCGATGTCGCGCCCGTCTAAAACCGCGCCGTTTTTGGCAGTTTCGCCGATCGCGCGCTGATGTTCGACCAGAATTCGCCGAACTTCGGAAATCGTCGAAACGATCGACGCGGCTTGCCCGACTTGCGTGTTGCGGATTTCTGCCGAAACGTCCGTGCCGTCGAGAAAGACCTGCAAGTTTTCGGGTTCGCCGACGAGTTCGATTCGTGCGTTTTCGGCGATTTCGGCAACTCGAGCCTTGTCTTCAAAACTCACATTTGCGTCCAGAACCGCCAGCCCGACCGCGCGATACATCGCGCCCGTGTCGAGATATAGCAAGTTCTGGCTTTTGGCTAACATTTTGCCGAGCGTCGATTTTCCCGCGCCCGAAGGTCCGTCAATGGCAATTATCATTCTGGTTTGTGTCGGTCAATTTTTTGGTGCCGCGTAATCATTCTATAAAAATTTTTGACAGCCCCGCAAAAATGCGGGGCGAATTTTTGTTTTCGCCCCGCATTTTTGACGATCAATTGTTTTGTAAAGATCGAATTTTGCCTATTTCGACGCTCTGAAAATTTTGACGGCGCGGTCCGGATAATCGGTGATGATGCCGTCCAGACCGAAAGTTTTCATCCGTTCCAGATCGGCGATTTCGTTAACTGTCCACGGGACGATCTTGATATTTCGCGCGCGGCAATATTTGACTAATCCTTCGTCCACGAGCAAAAAATGCGGGCTGTAGGCGGCGGGCTGAAAACCGAGATTGGCGAGGTTTTTTTCGATTCCGTCCTTATTCATCACAAGCAGCGCGAGCGGCAGTTTAACGGGAAGTTTGCGAAGCTCCTGAAGCGGTCGCACGTCAAAAGATTGAACGATCACTTGTTTTTCAAGGTTATATTTCAAAATTTCGTCATAAACCATTTTGGCAAAAACGGCGGGCGGCGGCGTAAAAGTTCCGTCCCATTCGGGATTCGATTTGATTTCGATGTTAAAACGGACGGGCTTTAATTTGTTTTTTCGCGTGTATTCGTTTACAGCTTTGAA
>CADEFG010000952.1 GCA_902826505.1 uncultured Acidobacteriota bacterium | reverse complement strand
CCTAAAACGGAAAGTTAGCGGAAACAGTTTGATGAATAAATAAACAACAAATTACACGGATTACACAGATTTAAGAGAAATTATAAAATGTAATTTATTACACCTTGTAGCAAAAAACCATTTAAAAATAATCTGTAAAATCCGTGTAATTCATTGTCAAAAACAAGAAAGATTTGAAAAATCCGTGAAATCTGTTGTCAAAACAAATTCCGTGTAATCCGCTGTCAGCTTTTCAGCAAACTATTGATTACAAAACCAATCTCATTCGCCAATTCGATGCCGTGTCCGTGTTTTTCGAGCCAGATCGTTTCGATGAGATTCGGCAGGAGTTTTTCGGCGCGTGCCAGCGTTTTGCGTTGCGGGATAAAAATATCGTCGCGGTCGAGGATCAAATAGGTCGGCGCGGTCAGTTTTTTTAACGTTTCGTCGGGAAAAGGTCGCGGATTTTCGGCGCCCATCTGAAAATACATATTCGTATAGAGAATAAATTCCGCCAGTTGGGCGCGCTTTTTTTCGGCAAAATCAAAATCTTCGTGAAACGCGATCTCGTTCAGAAAATTCATGACGGTTTTGTGCGAGGGGAAAATCATCGGCATCAGCAGATAATAGAGATTTCGCGGGCTGAACGAGATATTGACAAAGCCGGGCGGATTGCAGATGACGGCGCGTTCGATCAAATCGTTATCAATCTCGCCCAATTTCATGATCAGCGAACCGCCGAACGAGGCGCCGACAAAATTTGCTTTTTCCAAACCCAGACCTGCCGTCAATTCTTTGAGCCAGCGCCCGTAGCCGTCCGAATTTAATAAAGGCGCGGTGCCGTCGCTCAAACCGGGCTGACCGTTGATGTCCACGAGATAGAGTCGAAAATCGTCGTAAAGCGGCGCGAGATTATTGTTGATGTCCCAAAAAATCCCGCAGGTTCGCCCGCCGGGCAAAAAGATGATCGGTTCCAGGTCTTGGCGTTCGTGATTTTTCGCGAGAACGCTCGTTTTGCCCAGAAATGTTTCCGTTTCAAAACTTTGATAATCGAGCCCGTTCGTCCGCAGAACGTCTTTGAGCCAGGTTTCAAGCCATCGGCGGCTGTTTTCGGTTTTGTATTTTGATTGCAGAATCTTTTCCATCACATTTAATTTATCCAAAAAAATATCTCGAATCACCACCCGAATAGGTAGCAAAACGTAGATTTTCCGGTTCAAGTTTCATAATCTGCCCCAAACTATTGGCAAACCGGGATAAAAAATACGATAAATTTGAGCAAACCGGTTGCAACTTTTTCTGGGCGGTTGCGTGGAAATTGACAGCACAATAAATGACTCGCTGGGATTGAATAAACGGCTGTCAATTTCCTCAAAGTTTTCTTGCGTTTCAAAGGAGACGAACAGGCGAAACCAGTCTCTAAGTTGATTCCAAACAAGTTGATTTCGCGGTTAAAAAACGAAAGTAAAAACAATCAGGCTTGAAATAGACCTGCAAGGATTTAATTCTTAAAATATGAAAATCTCAAATCTTTTTCCGACTATAATTTCGATTCTGTTTTTCGCGGCTTTTGCCATCACAAATAGCCATGCTCAAAATTCGACGGATAATCAATTATCAGAAGTTTTCGGAGCGAGTGATAAATTGTATATCGTCAATGATATCGGCGATTCAAATGATATAAATGTCGGCGACCGAATTTGTCTCGACGCAAACGGCAAATGCACCTTGCGGGCGGCAATCGAAGAGTCGAATTTTTGCTGTATTTCGAATGTCGTGAGTTTTGAACTTCCGGCAGCGTCGGTCATCGATCTGACGCTCGGCGAATTGCAAATTACCAAGCTCGTTCAAATCATCGGTCCCGGTTCT
>CADEFG010000951.1 GCA_902826505.1 uncultured Acidobacteriota bacterium | reverse complement strand
AGAATTTTCGCGGCATCGTGTCGTATCGGAAATAGGCGGAGATCGTCCCGTTATCGACGCGGCGGATGATCCGGTTGACCATCATCGCGTCTATCTCGGACGAAACGTCGATCGCTTTCTCGATGCCGGCAAACTGCTTCATCTTGGTCAGCGTCCGGTAGCCCTTGTCCATCGCTTCGAGCAGCCGGTCGGAAATCGGTTGCGGTTTCGGCTGTTCAGGCGGCGCGGGCGGCGGTTTTATCTCATCACCGCCGGCGAGATACCGGACGGCATTGCTCGTTACGTCGCGTTCCAGCCGCTGCCGGCGGACGAGCTCGCCGAGGTAGTTGTAAGCCGCCTGTTTGGTGACATCGACCTGCGCGGCGATGTCTTCGAGGAAAAATATCTTTTTGACGGCGACCGTTTTATAGATCCGGTCGAGCAGTTTTTCGTTAAAGTCCGAGACGATCTCGTCCTCGAGCGGAAAACCGTTTTTTCCGCGCTCGAAGGCGTCGCGCATCTCCTCGTGATTGTTCAGGATCTGCGAAACGCCGATCACGTTCGTTCCCGTTCGCTCGGCAATTTCCGTGTGCGTCAATTTTTCGCGTCCGAAATTATAAAAATCTTCGGCACAGTAGCTTTTCCCCGGAAAGGGAGCGTTGACTTCCGCCGGCGGTTGTTCCGCGAGACCCTTCCGTCTGGCGCGTCCGCGCTCGACCGCTGCTTTGAATTCCGGGTCGAGCTTCGACCGCTGGCTGATGTAATGAGCGTTCACTCCGAGGACGCGGCAAACCTCGCTGTCGGTCGAACTCACCGCGATTAAACTTTCTATTTTCGTAATATCGACCGTTTTTGCTTTCGGCATAATTTTTCTCCTTTTTTCTTTTTTTTCTAAAATTTCAAATCATACAAAACAACGCATCGCGACCGAGTTTTCACTCAAACGGCGGGAGATCGAATCTCCGTGCGTATCGTCGAACGCGTTCCATTTTTCAATAAAATCGCGGTCTTTCTTGTTCGACGTGACGATCAGCTGATGACCGTAGTTCTGAACCGCGTTGAGCACATTAAAGAACATTTCGCCGCGATACTCCGAAGCCTTCGGACTTCCGACTTCATCGATCAGCAGCGAATAATACTGCGAAGTCTGCTTCAGGTCGTCGGGCAGAATACTTGGACGGTTCTTTAATTTATCCTCGCCGGAGGCGACCGTATAGACTCGGAATTCTTCGAGCAGATCGCTCAACGTGATGGCAACGCATTTGCGTCCGGCTTTGAGCGCGTTGAGCAAAATCATGTAACCGATGGTCGTTTTGCCGCACCCGTTGATGCCCGCCAGATAATAATTTCCAAAGGGATTTGCGCGGATTTTTGCGAGAATTTTCGTCTGCTCGTCAAAAATCCTTTTTGCGATTTCGACGGTCGGGTGCAAATCCCGGCGCGGTGCAAAAGTTTTCAGCTCGGGAATTCCGAACCGGCGAATCTTCGGCGGCATCGCCTCAAGCATCCTTTCACGCGCTTTCGACGGTCGGCACACCGGGCACGGACGCGCGCCTTTCCCCGGAACGACTTCCATTCCCGCACCGAAGCACGTTCCGCAGATTTCCGCCGCTTCGTCAATCTGCGACTCGGCGAGCTGCATAAACTTTTGTTTGAAATCCGGCGACTGGAATATTTCAACCGGCTGCGTCATTTCAGTCTTCGGCGGGGAGTAGATGAGCGTTTTTGGCTCGCCATTCGTCGTCGGATAATTCGGCATCTTTTCCGCCGAATTTTGGCTTGTTTCCATTTCCTGATTTTCCTTTTTGACCAGTTCCATTTAATTTTTTCTCCTCGATCAATTCGTCGTATTTTTTGCATTGCGTTCCGATTCTTT
>CADEFG010000950.1 GCA_902826505.1 uncultured Acidobacteriota bacterium | reverse complement strand
GTCTTGTTTTTCCAAAATTAGAAATCTGTTCGGATGACAAAGGGCAATATGTAAGATTTCGTGAAGACAAATAAATCTTCGCTCTTTTTCGGAAAAATTCTTATATTCCGCTCCGGCGTAAATCGTGTTTCCATCGGTAAAAGCAATCGCGTCTTCATTCGTATCGGCAAAATTGCACCACAGCGCGAGGCCCGCAAGTCCCGGCAAATATTCAATCGCCGCTTCCAAATCAGGGCGCATCCGCCGCGAATCGGTGCGGCTTAATCTTGTTTGCATTTTTTTGATTGATAATTTTGGGTGATTTTTGACTATGATGAGGCTTGGGCAAGTTGCATTTCTGGCGTTTTATCAATAATTTTTATCTGCGTTGTCGCTTCCCGCTTTTCGTTATACCGCCAAAACGCTTTGGAATTTTCAACTTTCCAACCTTCTTTCCAGATTTTATCAAGCAGAAGACTTCCCGCCATCGTTTGCAAATCACGCATCGGCAATATCGAAAATTGTTCGCCCGTTTGTTCATCAAAACGGTTGATCAGTTCAAGCAGTTCAACCGCTGTTTCTTCCGTCGCGCTGGTCGCAATGGCAAATGAAAGCGCGTATAAACCGTTGAGTGTTGAGGGAAGATGCTTACCGACTTTGTTCGGAGTTTTTCGCTGAATTTCGAGAAGTTCATCAACCGACTTCATATTCTTAATTTCTTCCGCCAGCATCATAAATTCCGCCGCTACCGAATCACCGATAATTCCGGCGATTGCAATTTGGCGTAAATGCTTATCGGCTTTTCTTAAAACGTCATAAATATCCGAAACTTTTTTCCAAGATGCGGGGCGCGGATAAAGCTCGTGTTTTTGCGTCCGTGCGGATTCTTCGCCCGAAAGATGTTGCGGGAAAACTTTAAGAAAGGCGAGAACTTCCGGGATAACAACGATTTTGATGAAATGTTGAATGGTTGCTTCAAGTTGCGGTTCGATGACAATATGAAGCAGTCGCCGATTTGCCGCCGCGCCTAATCCACGAGCGTTTGCCATATCTTCCGGGCGATTACCCGCCGCGATGATAATCCAATCATCGGGAATTTTGATGTTAGCCTGCTGCCTTTCTTCCAAAATGCCCAAAACCGCGCCTTTCGTATCATCCGCCGCCAGTGAAATTTCGTCGAAAAACAAAATTACAGGCTTTTTATCAACTGAAGGTGCAAGAAAAGCCGGTGGATAAAACACCGTCTGCCTCGTTTCGTGGTCGAGCGCGGGCAATCCGCCAATATCGGTCGGCATTTTTTGGCAAAGCCTAACGTCGCGCAGTTCCGCACCGAGTTCTTTCGCTAATTGCCGAACCGTTTCAGATTTACCGACTCCGGTTGCGCCCCAAAGCATAAAACTCATTTTCAGATTTTGGAGTTTCTGAATTAACTCTTTCGCTTCGTCGGGCGCGCAGGAAATTGTATTTATCATAGCTTTTTAATTATTGATTTGATCTTCACCTATACCGCCAATTTCTGAGCGAAAATGAATTTGTTTTTCTTCGCACATCTTGCGGCATTCATCCTGAACAGCCGGATGCCACAACTCGCTGATTTCTGTAAACGGTGTGTAATTATCACGCGCCCAACGTCTGAAATTTGCTTCCTCGTCTTTGTCTAAAAATCGAAACATCTTGTTCTCCTCTTCGGCAATTTTCAATCAATCTGCCCTTTCTGCTAACCGCTTTTTTTCTGAGTGTTTTCCGCGCATCCAATCGGTTTCGGAAGTTCGCGCAATAATTTCCGCTGGAGAATAAATAACTTTCATCCGCAGAAAAATCACCCGCTCAAAAACTTCACGAGTGGAGATAAGATGTTTTTTTGAATTTACCCGGT
>CADEFG010000949.1 GCA_902826505.1 uncultured Acidobacteriota bacterium | reverse complement strand
TTTTTCGTTGTCGGCGGTCGCCATCGCGCCGAGCGGGTCGAACAGGGCGAGCATCAGACGTTCTTCTTCAGCCGAGAGATCGACCTCGATGAACGGGACGGGCGTGTCGGCGCCGCGCTTTAATGCTTCCTCGATCCGCGCGTGACCGTCGATCAAATGACCGGAAGTTTTGGAGATGATCACAGACTGGATCCATCCGACCTTTTCCAGCACCTCGTTTAAAGCGTCCCTTTGAGTTTGCGGGTGCTTTCTCCAATTTCGGGGATTAAAATTAAACTCCTTTGCCGGTTTTTCGCCGTGTCCGACGATCCGGTTCTGCCAGTTATTTTTATGATCGGAATTACCGGCTGGCGCCTTTTTGGTTGCTCGTTTGGTCATTGGAAGAGAATAGCGAAACGCGGAAAATTATTGTCTTTTGACAATTTGGGGAACAAACCACATAGTCAGGTATTTTTTACTCTAAGACCTCGGTTTTTTCTAAAAAAGTTTCATTTTCGTTAGATTACACCGAATGCTCACGATTTTCTTCGGAGTATTGCATTAAATACTTACGCGTAATATGCCATTGCGCAATTTATCAATTTTACGATCTGTTTTGAATGCAACAAACCGTTTCCCTAACGAGGCGTTGCATTAAATACAAACGGTTTGTAAATTGTCGAAATCAAAAGCAGCCTGTCTTGGTGGGTAATACTACTATTACCTCGCTGTTTAGTTTTCGCCAGAAAAAATACTCTGAAATTTTAAAAAACGAACCTATCTGCGTCCCGGGAAGTAAGATGTATTAGAAAAACAAAATGGAATTGCTGGAGCGATTTACAAGAGGCGATGTCGAGGCATTTGAAATATTATTTCAGCAGTATCAGAAAGATGTTTATGGGTGGATTATGCGAATCGTCAGAAATCCGACCGCCGCCGAAGAACTGACGGTGGAAGCATTCTGGCGCGTTTATCGTTCCCGCGCCCGATTTGACCCGAATCGCAGTTTCGGGGCTTGGACACGGCGGATTGCAACAAATCTTGCTTTAGATTATTTGAAACGTGTCGGAAACGAAGTGGAATTTACGGAAAATATTTCACCCGGATCCCCGCTCGATCCTGCCATTCGACAGGAAACACGGAGACGAATTCAACAGGCGTTTAATCAACTGCCGCCGAAACTCCGTTTAACTGCCGTCTTGGCACTCGTTGAAGAATTACCATACGAGGAAATCGCCGAATCACTCGGGATTCCGGTCGGAACCGTCAAGTCGCGGGTATTTACGGCAACCCGTCACTTGCGGTCAAAATTGAAACAATTAGGGGAAGAACTATGAATGAAAGTCGTGACGAAAAGTTTGGCAAAATTATCAAAAATGCAATCGAGCCGATTGGCGAGCGTGAACTTCAAAGGGATCTATGGCATCAGTTAAAAGTTAAATTACCGAAGCCTGGAATTTCCGTCTCAGTGTTAGATTGGGTTCTCGCCGCGCTCGCCCTGATGTTGAGTTTTTTTGTGCCGGAAGCATTTCTCAATTTGCTGGCTCATCTTTAAAACAGAAGGTGACTTATGAAAACTTATCCATATCTTCGAGCCTACATGGCGGGAATTACTATTCCGACGATTCTGTTGATCTTCATTATGATTGTTTTTACGATTGCCCGATACATCTTTAACGTTTCAATTTCGATTGAAAAAATAATCATTTTTCCGATGGCAATCGTTCCGAATTTGTGGGGGCTTTGGAATGTTTTATACGTTTACCTACGCCGCTATCGTTATCTGCCCATCGGATTTCACGGTGCAATTCTGGCTCTTGTGCAAATCCTGTTAGCTTTCTTAATCGCCAGGTTAGTGATCTTTGAAATTCCTGAGTCA
>CADEFG010000948.1 GCA_902826505.1 uncultured Acidobacteriota bacterium | reverse complement strand
CTTGTTCCCGTTGAAACAACGGTCATTAACGGTGGACGCGCTGAACTTCGCCCGGATGAAGGCTGTCTTTATTACGACGAAAATCTTAATGAAAAGCCAGATGAAAAGTTGTACGTCATTGCCCACGAAGTCGGACATCTTGAATTACACCCGCGACTTACTCGTGGCTGTGCCGAACCTGATCCGGTTTACGGTTCGATGTATGGTTGCGCTGGAACTGATTCCCTGACGCGATACAATAGTCGTTCACGCGAAGAAGCTGAAGCCAATGCCTTTGCCGCCGAATTTTTATGTCCGTCCGATGAAGTTTTCCGACTTTGGCTGACTAATAAAGGGACAACGGCGGAAAAACTCGCCGAATCATTGGGTGCGCCATTCTTTATCGTTAATTCGCAACTTGCCGAAGCTCTTTATCAAAAAACTTTTAGCTTTGATAACTCAGCTGTTTCCTCAAAAACAGATGATAAAAAATGTGATCCAATTCAGGAGGAAGCCGCCGTTTTTACAGGTGCGCCGGTTTTAATTAATGCCGGTCCGGGAACTGGCAAAACGAAAACCTTGATTAGAAGAATCGAATTTTTGCTTGGAAAATACGAGCCGGAAAATTTTCTTGTAGTTACATTCAGCAATGAAGCAGCGACGGAACTTCAAGAACGTATTACCGCAAAATTTAGCGAAGACATTGCTTCGCGTCTGACAATTACAACTTTTCACGGATTTGGTTTGACGGTTTTGCAACACCACGGACAGTTTCAAGATGTTGATGCCAACGCTTATATTCTCGATGATGCCGCGCAAACCGAACTTATTTCGGAGATAATCGGCAAAGGAATCGGACGCAAAATTGTCAATATCAAAGACATTGACGAAACGGCAAATGAAGCGGCTCGACACATCAATTTTCTTAAACAGCGACTTGTTACCCCGGCTGAATTAGAGCAAACATTAAATGAATGGAAGCCCGATGATGACGATACTTTGGAAAAGGGGCGAAAACAAGATGCCGAACAATTTCTTGAAGTGTTTAAGAAATATGAAGAAATTAAAGATTTTCGTCAACGGCTCGACTTCGCCGATTTAATTCTCAAATCAATAAATATTTTTCGTGAAAAACCGATTCTTGCAACAAAATACCGCGATAAATATCGTGCTGTTTTAGTTGACGAGTATCAAGATGTAAGCCGCGCGACGGCGAAACTGCTTCAACAAATTTGCGGGGAAGCAAATCCGCCTTGGGTAGTTGGCGACAAGCGGCAATCAATTTTCGCTTTCTGCGGCGCGGCTCCTGAAAATGTTGATGAATTTGTCAATGATTTTCCCGGTGCAGTAAAATTCAGCTTGCAAACGAATTATCGCTCGTGCGAAGAAATTGTCGAAACCGCCAACCAGATGGCTTCGTTGATGTTCAAGGATAATGATTCTCCTAAAGACGACGAGCCGAGTTGGAAGGCACACGAAAATAATCCGAAAGCCTTATTTCAACCTGTGGTTTCAACAGCAACTGCCAATTCGGACCATGCCGAATATGAAGAAATCGCCAAACAAATCAAGGATTGGGAGACAAAAAAAGTGCCGCTTGGCGACATTGCCGTTTTATCACGTCGAAATGTGGATGTCCGCGATATTGTTTTGGCTTTGAGCAAACGGGAGATTCCAGCGATTGCCAGCGGTGTTGTTACGGCAGACGGCGCGGCGGGTGACTTAGCTGCTGTTTTGACCTTTGCCGATAAACCGCAGGCTTCGCTTGGCAGACTCGCTTATTGTTTGGGAAGGAATAATTTTGATTATGAAACTATTGATGGAGTAATCGAAAAAGTCCGCGAAAAAGCAGATGATTTTAAGACTTTGGAAACATTAAATAT
>CADEFG010000947.1 GCA_902826505.1 uncultured Acidobacteriota bacterium | reverse complement strand
GAAAAAATGACCGAACTTCCGACCGACGGCGGTAAAATTGAAGATTTCCCACTCGTCGTGATGATCAACGGCGGTTCGGCATCGGCTTCGGAGATCGTCGCGGGCGCGATTCAGGATTATGATCGCGGCGTGATTGTCGGCACCGACAGTTTTGGAAAAGGGCTCGTCCAGCGGATTTTCGATCTGCCTTACGGAACGGGCATGACGCTGACGACGGCGCGTTATTACACGCCTTTCGGGCGTTCGCTCCAACGCGATTATTCAAACGGTTCGATCTACGATTACTACACGAAACACGACGAAGAAGAGGAAACGAACGGCAAAACCGAACCGAAACCGAAACCGGTCGGAAGTCCGGTGACCACCGCCAACGGCAGAGTTCTCTACGGCGGACGCGGTATCGAACCGGATGTCAAAGTTCCGGCGCAGACTTTCACGCCACTTCGCGGACGCTTGAACGAAGCGGCATTTTATTTCGTCCGGCAATTGGTTGCCGGACAGGTCAAAGGTTTTGAAAACTTCCGCCGCGACAAACAAAGTTTCGCCGCGACGATCGAACCGGGCGATCTGACGGTCAATGACAAATTGTTCGAAGCCTTCCGCAGCTTTACTGCCGCCGAAAAGGCAAACGGTTTGACGGCGGAAAATATCAACAGCCAGACCGAATACGCGAAATCGCGAATTCGCGAAGAACTCGCGACCGCCAATTATTCGACCGAAGCCGGTTCGCAGGTCTTGCTCGAAGTCGACCCGCAATTGTTAAAAGCGATCGAATCGATGACGGACGCGAAAAAACTGGTTGCTTCAAAATAAAAATTATGAAACCAAATTTTATAAATATTTCGGTTTGTCTTTTGGTTTTATTGATCGTCGGCGCGGCTTGCTCGAATTTTACAAAGGGCAAAGCCGCTGGCGAAAAGGCGGTCGAAAATTTTCACGCACAGCTCAATGCTGAAAAATTCGATGAAATTTACGAACAATCTGCCAAGGAATTTAAAGATTCCGACAGCAGGGAAAACATCCTCAAATTTCTGCAAGCCGTCCGCCGAAAATTGGGCACGGTTACAAAATCTTCTTCGCAGGGCTGGAACGTCAACACATCTCCGACCGGCACGGTTATCACGATGAGCTACTCAACCGAATTCGAGCAGGACAAAGCCACAGAATCTTTCACCTTTTTTATGAATGGCGAAGACGTTAAACTGGCTGGCTATCATGTTAACGCGAAGAAACTTATCACCGATTGATCATTCAACGACGCGCAGGATAAAACATTTTAAGTAATAAGTTTCGGGCATACCAAGCAAAATCGGGTGATCGCTTGATTGCATTCGTTTTTCGATTATTTGAACGCGCCGCCGCGCATCGCGCATGGTTTCCTGCAAAGTTTCCAAAAATATCTCTTCCGAAAAATGGAACGAACAGCTGCACGTCACCAAAATTCCGTTTTTGTCGAGCAATTTTAATGCGCGTAAATTGATTTCCTTATAGCCGCGGACGGCTGAACGCAGTGCCGCACGCGATTTGACGAACGCCGGCGGATCGAGGACGATCGTCTCGAACCTGGCGCCCGATTTTTCAAGCTCGCGGAGCGCGTCGAAAACATTCGCGGTTTTGAATTTGACGTTTGAAATTTCATTCAGTTCGGCGTTGCGCCGCGCCAGTTTGACCGCGTCTTCGGAAATATCGAGCGCCGTCACCTGATCGCAGACTTTCGCTAAATTGAGGGCAAAACCGCCGTTGAACGTGAAACAATCGAGCGCCCGCCCGAAAGCGTAATTCCGGACGGCAAAATGATTTTCGCGCTGGTCGAGAAACGAACCGGTTTTTTGTCCGCCGAGCGGCGAAACGTAAAATTTGACG
>CADEFG010000946.1 GCA_902826505.1 uncultured Acidobacteriota bacterium | reverse complement strand
TCCGCTGAACTCCGCGCCGCGGGCGATACCGCCTTTCGTGTTGAGATAACCGCCGAACGATCGCGGAGTCGTCCCGATATTCGGAACGACATTACCAAAGCCGATAGAATCGATCAATTTCGTGTAAAAGTAAGTCGCGGTGAGCTTTGCCTTGTTTTCAAAGAGATTTTGTTCAACTCCGGCGTCGAACGCGATCGTTTTTTCGGGCTGCAGGTTCGGATCGCCGAGCGCTTCGAATTTCGGATCGGGAAAAGCAAATGTGTTGTAAAACGTGCCGAATCTTTCATAAAGCGACGGCACGCGATAACCGTTGCCGACGTGGGCGCGGATTTTCGTGCCCGATTTGAAAAAGTAGGAAACCGCGCCGTCGAAGGTGTAAGCGGTCGGCGGATTAGCGAGCGAAAGATTGCTGTAAGGCGCGTTGCTCAAGCTGAATTTCGGCGTTTTCAAACTAAAAAACTGGGCGCGAAAACCGCCCGCGAGTTGCAGTTTATTATCGAAGAACTGAAGTAAATCCTGCGCGTAAAGCGTGTTGCTCGATTGAAACGCGCGGGTGAAAAAGTTGCCGAAACCGTCGGGCGTAAAACCATCGTTGCCGTATTTTTCGTGTTCGAATTCGTAACCGAGCGTGATCGTGTTGACACGGTTCGGCGTCCAGTTGAAATGACCGTTGGCAGTTTGAATGGTGCCGTCGAAAACGCTTGTCGAAGCGCTTTGAAAACCAACGCCTAATTCGCCGTTATCGTTTTTGCGCGAGGTTTTCAAGCCTGAATAAAAACCTTGAAACGTGAGTTTGTCGGCGATCACCTGTGTCAGCACGATTTGCCCGTTAAAGAACTGCGATTTTTGTGCATTGTCCGGGTCGTTGGCATCGAAAACAAAATTCACGCCCTGCTCGGCGTTGATGATCGCGGCGTTCGAACTTGGCAGAGTGCCGAGCGTGTCGGGGTTTGAATTGAGCCGCACATACGCGTCCGAAATAAAAAACCGCGCCGAAATGTTTGTTTTTTGAAACGGATTATATTCGATCCGCGATTGAAAATTTGTATTATGCGCGTTGTCTTCGCCGTCGATGCCTTTGGTGTAAACGGTGCGCGAAACGCCGAGGTTAAAGCCGAATTTGCCGTCGGCGCGTCCGTCCGAAAAATTGCCGCGAAAGCGTCCGAGACCCAAACCGCCGAACGCGCCGCCGATTTGCCCGTGCATTCCGGGTTCCGGTTTCGGCGTTTGAAAATCAATCGTTCCGCCGATCGCGTTCGTCCCGTAAAGCGACGAACCCGAACCGCGCAAAACCTCGATTTTATCAACGCTCGTCAAAGTAAAATCCGACAAAAACGCCGACGCATCGCCGGTGATCGCCGACGCATCGCGAAACCGGATGCCGTCGATCAGCACGGCGGTGTCCTGATTGCGCAGTCCGCGCGTTTTAATATTGGCAGTTTTGCCGAAACCACCAAGCTGCGAGACGCGAAAACCCGGAATCGTTCGCAAAGTTTCCGCCAAAGCAAAATCCGCCCGGTCGCGCATTTCTTGACCGTCGATGATGTTGACGGTTTTGGAAACCTGTTCGATTGTTTGTGTGGTATTGGCTGAAATGTTTATCTTAACTTCTTCACGAATAGCAGTTAGCGTTTGGATTGAACTTACACAAACCAGACTGTGAAATCCCAACTCCAAAGATATTGTTTGTGAATTTACAATGACGATTTCTTTCTTCAACTCTTCACAAGTAATTTGACTGCCGACGGTATAATTTCCAGCTTCCACATTTTCAAATCTAAAAACACCTTTTGAATTGCTTTTAGTTGTCATAACTTTTCCGTCTTCTGCAGTTAGTTTTATTTCATGATTTGAAACTATTTTTCCTTCATCGGT
>CADEFG010000945.1 GCA_902826505.1 uncultured Acidobacteriota bacterium | reverse complement strand
TAATCTAAGTTTGTTAAGTTTCCAAACTTTGCGCCTTTGCGGCTTGGCGGGAAATGAATTTTTCATTTCCCGCCAAGCCGCAAAGGAAAAAATATCAAGAAATTTAAAAAATCAAAGTATTTATCTCCAACCAATGGCGCTCGTTTTTGTTTTAGAAACTAAACTCAACTTCAAATTCGATCCGGCGATTGCCAGCCTGACCGCCGCCGCCGCCGCCGAACCCGAAGCCGCCGGCAAGCGAAACCGGCAAACCGAAAAACTGCGAGGACAAATTTCCGACCGGCGTGCCTTTGTTCGTGCGGTTGAAAAGATTGCGGATTTGGACGGAAAATTCCAGATTATAGGGTTTTTCGTCGTCGTCATTGTTTTGCTGTCTGCCGCCGCCGCCGCCGTACGGGCTGTTGATGCCGCCCCGCCCGCCGCCGCCGCCTTGTCCTTGTTGTTGCGGCGTCGAATCTTTCTTCGCGCTGCCAAAGCCGAATTCTTTAGACATCCGCAAATTAACGACGAAAAATTCGCTGCCTCTGCCGTAATTGCGCGGTATAATGCGGTCGCCCGCGTCCGGTGTCGGGTCAAATGCGCCAAAGCGGGTGTTGACGATGCCGGGTTCTGAAAGATCGGTCGCAAATGCCGGACGCTCGGTAAAAAGCGAGTCGCCGTTGGTGTCCGCGCCGGTCGTGATATTGAACGGCACGCCGGAGCGAAACGTGATGAACGGGCTGAGGCTCACGCCCCAAACGGTTTCAATATTTCCGCCGACGACAAAACGGTGGCGAACGTCGAGCGCGGCGTCGCCGTATTCGCCGCTCAGATCAAAAGAGTTTGCCGGAAAAGTTCCGGCGCCGTCCGAATCGCTTTTGGCGCCGCTCAAAGCGTAATTGCCAAAGATCGAAACATCGTCGATAAAATTCGACCGGAAATTGAAGATCAGTTGATTTTGGTTAAAACGCCCGGTCGATTCGTATTGAAAGATGTTTCCGGCGCTCGGGATCGGGCGGACGCCGCCGATGGGCGCGTTGATATTGCGCGAACGCAGCAGCCGGCGGGTTGAAGCATTGACAAAAGTTGCGCTGACGGTTGTCTTAAAAGGCAATTGTCGTTCGACGCTGAAAGCCGTTTGAATTGTATATGGAGTTTGCAGCTCCGGCGCGACGATGCGCGTTGTTTGCAATTGGGCAAAAGCCGCGAGCTGATCGACCGTCGGAACGTTTGAAACACCGTTTGGCGTAAAAACAACGGTGTCGAGGATCGCCGCGTCGGTGACCACAAATTGCTGTTGATTTATACCATTAAAACGAATGGCTTGAAGCGTGAGACCTTCGCCGAAACGGTCGTAGAAAATCCCGATTCCGCCGCGAAAAACAGTTTTCGGTTTGTTCTGTCCGTCAGCAGCAGGCGCATAGGCGAAGTTAAAACGCGGCGCAAAATTAAAATTGCTCGAAATGTTCGTTTGAGTTTCATAACGCAGACCGAACGAGAGCGTTAATTGCGGGTTGACGCGCCAATCGTCCTGCACGAACAACCCGAGATCGGTTTGCGAAATTGCGGCTTGCGGGTTTCCGCCGGCGATCGTCAATTGCGTCGGGAAAGCGCCCGGCAAGTTCAAGATCGTGTTGCGGTATTGGTCGAGCGAGGTAAAAGTAAATGTTCCGGCAAAATTGCCCGGCGAAGAATTATCGAGACGAATGGTGCGCGCGCGTCCGCCGATCTTGAGCGCATGGCGCCCGCGCAGGAATGATGTGAAATTTTGCAGTTCGAACCGGTCTTCGTTGGAAAATGCCGCGCCGATATTCGCGCCGCCGCCGGTAAATGCGTCGAGTACGCGAACGGTCGGCGAATTGTCGGCACTTTCCTGCGTGTTGCGGCGGCGAATATATTG
>CADEFG010000944.1 GCA_902826505.1 uncultured Acidobacteriota bacterium | reverse complement strand
ATTGCAGATCGTCCCATTCCCAGCCCGCCGGAATCGCAAAACCCGTGAAATAGCTTTCGTCGCCGATAAGGTTTCCATCGATTCTTTTGACGCCCGCCGCAACGATCTTATCGGCTAAATTGTCCAGACCTTTGAAATAATCACCGTTGTAAAAAGCCGTTGAAAACGACACGTCGCCGCGCCCGTAGATGCTCAGATCGCCTTTGATCGTGCCGCTCGCGTCGGGCTGGACGGGCGCGAAAACGCTCGTTCTAAACCGAAAATTCGGCGATAATTTCTCCATTGCCGCCGCAACCGTAAAACTTTTCATATTCGAGGCGGGCATCAAATATTTTTCGGCGTTTTCCTCAAAAACTATCTTACCCGTCTCGAGCGACGCGACTTTGATCCCGATATTCCCGCGGCGCAGTTCGGGGCGACCCAAACTCAGCCGAATTTTTGCCTGCAAATCAAAAATCGTTTGCTCACCTGAAATCCTCTGTTGACCTGAGGTCGTCGGCGGCACATAGCGCGGTAAATTACACGGAACACCCGGAGGGCAGGGTTGACTTGGCGGCGGCGTTGGCGAAACGGTTGGTTTCGCCGTCGGGGTCGGGGTCGCGCCGACGATAATTCGTTGGCGATTATCATTTTGGGCAGCAACTGACAAACCGATTGCCGCGATAAAAAATAGAGCGAATTTTAGTTGGCTGAATTTTTTCATTGAATTTATTTTACGGAAAAGTTTATTTTCGTCGAAATCGAAAATGTTTTTTAGAAAAAAAGGCTGTCGAAGTTCGCTCCGACAGCCCAATTTTTCGAGAAGAAACCGGGAAGAAAAACTATTTCTTTTCGCCGATGATGACATTCAGATCGGCTTGCGGAACTTGCAGATCGAGCATTACTTCGTTACCGACCTGCGCGATTTTCGCATTTTCGACCATTTTCGCATAAACTTTTTTGTCCGGCGTTTTGGCACCGCCGAGTAGGGCTTTGCCAACGACCTGCAACCCGTCAAGCATTTCCTTCAAACCTTTGGCTTGTTCGGAATTGACGGTTTTAGCCGAAAACGAAACCGCCGTGCTGCCGTCAAAAACGTCCATCGAACCCGATAAAAAGCGAATGGCATCGAGATTTTTACCGAGTTCGTCGTTGTCAAGATCGAGAAATTGCGATAATCCGTTCGGAACTTTCGCACCGAAATTGATGATCGCATTCGGTTTTCGGGAAACTAACCCGAGGACTTCGCCGCTGATTCGCGTTTTCGATTCAAAGATTTCACGCACGCGGGCGAGCGAACCGAGCGCCAGAGTTTTATCGTCATAAACCGTCATGGCAAGTTCGTTGCTCAAACCCGCCAGCAGTTTATCGAGGATTTTGGAAACCGTCGAATTGGTGATCTTACTTTTGTTTTGTTCGATGATTTCTTTAGCCGAAAAAACGTAAACCGTTCGATCGCCGATCTTTTCTTCACGGTATTTACCGTTTGAAGCGATTTTTGCGACCGCCACCAAGCCCGCCGCATTGAATTGACCGCGCGCGAGCAGCAAAGGTTCGAAATTATAATCTTTTTCCGAAACTTTGAACGCGTTAACGCCGATCGCGACTTGCTGAAATTGTTTTGGATCAATTCCGGTGCGGGTCTTGATTTCGTCGAATTTAGCCAAAATACCGGCAAGCATCGGCTGATTTCCCGACAAAATCTGCGGCAACGCCTCGCTGAAAAACCGCTTTGCATCAACCGTCATTGCCCCGTCCGATGGCGGCAAGAGCGCCAGCAATTGATTATCGTTTTTTGCCTTGCCGTTGGTTGCGGCAAAATTGACGTTGACGGCACTTAAAACAAAAGCGCCAAGCGCTAACAACGCGAAAATCTTATTCTTCATTCAAACCTCTTTTCTAAA
>CADEFG010000943.1 GCA_902826505.1 uncultured Acidobacteriota bacterium | reverse complement strand
CCGCGCCTAAATTTAATTCAACCGCGCGGGCGATTTGCGCTTGCTCAAAGATTTTGCCTTTCGAAACTTCATCGGTCGTACCGAAATGACGCAGAAGCGCGACGCCGACGGCATCGATCGCGACGCGGTCGGTTCCCGCCAAAATTACGCTTGCATTGACCTCTTTGCCCTTATCCGGTCCGCCGGTCGTGAACGCGTCAACGCCGTCGAGAACGATCAGATCGGGTTTGTAAGCTGTATTGATCTCGGCGATCATCGTCCGTTGATGCTCCGAACCGTGAAGCTCGCTCATAAAATTATAATCGTTGCCGGGCACGCGCTTTGCCGCCAAGCCAACGGAATTTTTCAATGAAAGCGTGAAATGCCCGCCGTAACGATGCGTTTTCAGGCAGCAGGTTTGAACGATGCCGCCCGCCTGTTTGACCGCTTTCGGAATATAAAAACCTTGTTTCCAATGCGACGAGTCGAATTTGACGAGTTCCCAGTCTTCCGCCTTTAAATCGTCAAAAACAACCGTACTTAAGTTTAACTCTTTCGCCATCGCAAAAATCTTTTTGTTCTCGAAAACATCATTCGTATTGCCCATTCCGCTGCGGTCGCCGAGCGTGAGCTTGCCCGATTCCATTTCGCGCAGTTTCGCGATCAGAGCTTTTAACGTGTCGTTATGCGTCGAACCCGGAGTTTCGTCGGCGCTGTTGAAATTCGGTTTGATAAAAAGGTCTTTTTTAGAAAATTTCGGCAATTTCAATAGATCGATCGCCTGTCCGATGCCTTTGGCGCGGTCGTTTGTTTTGATAAAAGCGATGCGCGTTTTGTAATCGCTTAAAATTTGCGGCGCTTTTTTTTGACAAGCGCCGATCAAAGGCGTTGCCAAAGCCAAACCGCTGACGCCCAAAAACTGTTTCAAAAGCTCTCTTCGATTCATAAACACCTCTTTTTTTATAAAAATAATTCCGTAATCTAAGTTGCTTAACAAAATTCTTTTTGCGTCTTGGCGCCTTTGCGGGAAACAATTTTTCTCCCGCGAAGCCGCCAATTTAAGACAATAAAAAAACTTAAACTACACAGTAATTATTCGCCTGTTGCCCGATAAGGTTTCAATTTTTATCTTACAACTGAGCGCCGAATTTTGGGAATAATTTTTTGAAAAATCGTGATAAAGCGTCTGTATGTTGGACGCTAGAAATTTTCAAACAAATAATCATCAGCATTCGCACGCGCAAAATCGTTTTGCCGTGATTCCGACGGTTGATAAATTAAACGCCGATTTAAGATTTACCGGGCGCGGCGTGACGATCGCTTTTCTCGATTCGGGCTTTTACCCGCACGCGGATTGTGCCGATCGCGTTGCGGGTTTTCACGATGTCGGAGCGGAAGAAAGCTCGTTCCATTCGATCCGCGAGCCACAAGCCTGGCACTGGCACGGAACGCAAACCGTCACGAGTTGCGCCGGCGACGGAACGCTTTCGGACGGCGTTTATCGCGGAATCGCGGCGGACGCGAAACTGGTTTTGGTAAAGGTTTCCGTCGGCGGCAGAATTTCGGACGAATCGATCGAAAAAGGTCTTTTATGGATTTTGGTCAATCACAAAAAATATAATATTCGCGTGCTGAATATGTCGCTCGGCGGCGATCTCGACGCGCAATTTGCGGAAAGCCGCATCAACGCGCTTGCCGAAGAATTGATCAAACAAGGCGTTTGCATCACGGTCGCAGCGGGAAATTCCGCCGAATCGTATTCGATTCCGCCCGCCAATTCGCCGTCGGTCATCACGGTCGGCGGTTACGGTGACGAAAATCAGTTTTCAAAAGATAAATTTGAGCTTTATCACTCGAATTTCGGCGCAACGATTGACGGATTTATAAAACCCGAGATCATCGCGCCC
>CADEFG010000942.1 GCA_902826505.1 uncultured Acidobacteriota bacterium | reverse complement strand
GCCAGCGGGGGAAATGCCCTGGAACCGGCGATCAATACGCAGAGTATGAAGACCGAAGTCACCGTCCCGGACGGCGGCACGACGGTTGTCGGCGGAGTTTTATTCGATGACGAACGTGAAAGCCAGGATCGGACGCCGGGTCTTTCGAAGATTCCCTGGTTGGGCAATTTGTTCAAACGAAAAGGTGTTCAACGAAATACGAACGAAATACTGTTTTTCATTACACCGCGAATCTACCGGACGGATTATAACGGAAATGTCATTCCGGGTAAGGTCGGCGATGGAAATCGGACAACGACGATCTTCCAGCCGGTTCCGCTCGGCAATCCGGAGTCAAACTCAAATCCGACTCAACAACAGGTTGTCGTGCCGGTTGCGCCGACGGTGCAACCGACCACTACCAAACAACCCTAGCTTGAGGTTATACTCAAGTTAATGTTTAAGGAAATTCTGCACAGAGCAATGATGAGCACCGATGGTTGTTTCGCGGTGTTAATCATGGGAACAGACGGGATCGCCGTCGAAAAGGTTTGGCAAAACGCCGAATTCGAGCAAGAAAATTTTGACATCGCCGTTGCCGAATATACGTCGCTTTTGAAAAACGCGAACCGGATCAACGGCGAGTTGAAAATCGGAAACGTTCGGGAAATGACGATTTCCACCGAAAACGCGATCTTTATTATGCGCTTTGTCGGTCATGACTATTTTCTCGCAATGGCTTTGGCACCCGCCGGAAATTTCGGGCGCGGTCGCTACGAATTGCTCCGTGCAGAACTTCTCCTTGAAAAAGAACTGATTATATGAACAGAGAAATTTGAGTTCCTTCCTTTTCCTGTCAGACCGCCACCTTGGTCTGACAGGAATTTTTTTTCTTTTTAGACAAAAATACAATCTCAAGAATTCACCGCATCCCAAGATTTTCTCAATGAAATCCTCCGAGTAATTGCATTTAACATTGTTTTTTCTGAAAAAACTTAGTTATTCAATCTTTGATGAAATAGATTAAGCCTCCCGGATTAATTTATTTAGGATGGACAAAAAATGCACACCCCAAGCTCAGTCAAAGAAGATCAACTCAAAAAACAAAAAGGTTTCAGCATTCCCGAACTGATTATTGTGTTATTGGTGGCAGCAATAATTTTGGTTCTGGCGCTGCCGCAGATCCTTTCATCACGCCGGTTATTTCGTTTTTCGGGGATGCAGAGACAGGTCGCGACCTCGCTTCGGGAAGCGCGTCAGGAAGCGATGTCGCAAAGAAAACCGGTCACTTTCCGTTACGACAATACCAATAAAAGGATTGTCACATACGGCGGAAGCTTCGGCGCACTGGGCGATCCGAAAAATATTGCGATTGAGTTAACCGGTTCGGGCGTCGAGTTTGACGACGTCAAATATGGTCGTCCGACCGGCGTTCCGGCGTCTGCGCTGAGCGACACGACAAATCTCACAAATCTTTCAAGCAATGCCGTCGAAATTACGTTTCAAGTCGATGGTTCGGTGATTGACGCGAGCAATAACCCGCAAAACCAGGCATTATTTTTTTATCACGATAAATACCGGCTCGACACGGCGTTTGCCGTTTCGGTCCTCGGTGCCGGCGGACGCGTTAAGGTTTGGCGATACAGTCAAGGGGTAAATGCGTATGTTGAATGATGACACTCGGAAAAGCCCGGCAAAAACTTTGGAAAAAGGACAAAACGGTTTCAGTTTAATTGAAGCCGTTGTTGCCATTTTTATATTAACGATCGGGCTGATCGGAACAGCCGCCGCGCTCAGCTACGCGATTCACTTCGGCACGATCAGCCGCAACGTGACGAGCGCGAAATCCATTATCGTCGCGGAAATCGAAGAGATCGAGACGATCAGAAACTCGCGGCGGCTTGATTT